>JAFGDF010000186.1 GCA_016932235.1 Deltaproteobacteria bacterium
CGAGGACTGAGGCGTATGAGCAATACGCCGCAGGGACGAGCGATCGAAGGCAACACCGCAGATGACATTTTGATGGTGGATCAGGGTGTTGAAATCCTTCTTGACAACAGGTCCTGTATCCGCTATCTGATACTTGTTGTATAGGGTCTTATTATATTTGCTGATCTTTAATATGATCTTTAATTTTTCCCTTATTCCTTTTATAAAAAGGTGTCTCATTTCATATTATTTCAGCCATGACAGGGAAATATCGCGATACTGTAAAAAAATAGAATCGTTATCCGGCATATACCCCTGAACATGGCCGTACCAAAAGGAGAATAAACTATGACGAAAAAGAAATCACTTTACCCATCCTATTCAAACCCCTACCTGATTCAACCTGATCGCCCGATGCCTGATGAAATGGCTGTGATCGGGGCAGGCCACATCGGTCCGGATATCGCCTATTACCTCCGCACCGGTCTGCCTGACAAGAAACTGTATCTGGTCGATGTGATTGAGGAGCCCCTTAAAAAGGCTGAGGAGCGTTTTAAGGTATATGCTGAAAAGGGGATCAAACTGAAAAAAATGACGCCGGAACTGGCTGAAAAGGTTCTCGGAAATATCGTCTTTACCACTGACTACGAACAGCTCAAAAATTGTGGGCTTGTAATCGAAGCGGCTACGGAGAATCTGTCTTTAAAAAAGAAGATATTCGCCGGCCTTGAGGAGGCAACAAGCAAGGATGCCATACTGACCTCCAATACCAGCGGTATCCCGGCCCACGAGATCTTCAGCGGGCTGGAACACCCTGAACGAACAACCATTACCCATTTTTTTGCGCCGGCATGGCGAAGCCTGCCTGTGGAGGTTATAAACTGGGAAGGCGCCTCTCCTGACCTTATCAATTATTTACTCTGGTTTTTCGCCAACACCGGCAAGGCCCCCGTGGTCACGGCCAATGTTTTTTCATTCCTGTTAAACCGGATTTTTGAAAACTGGACCAATGAGGCTTCCTACCTGCTCGATAAGGCGACTACTCAGCAGATAGATCACGTGTGCGAAGAGATAACAGGATCCGGCCCCTTCTTCGTGCTTGATTTTTCGGGAGGGAATCCCCTGACCTATGAGTCCCAGATACGCAGGATGTCCGAACGGGCCTGTTATAAGCCTTCTCCGATTATGCTGTCCGTGGACAAGTGGAACATAAACCGGCCCGGTACCAAGGTGGATGTGCCCCTGGATTTAAGAGAGTGGATCAGGGACCGCATGCTCGGCGTCGTCTTCTCACAGTGTTTTGATATCGCTGATCGGGGTATCGGCACCCGAGCGGATCTCAACTTCGGCAGTATAATCGCCCTTGCATTTAAAAAGGGCGTCTATGAAATGATGGCCGATCTCGGCGAACAGGAAGTTATGAGAATTACCAACGCCTTTAACAGAGAGCGTCCCGGATTCCCTCAGCCCAGACGATCTGTCGCGGAATACACGGACTTTCCCCGTGACATACTGGTTGACGATATGGAAGGTGTGCGGATCATCACTATCCGCCGACCCCAGGCCGCAAACTCCCTCAGCGCTTATACCTGTGATGAAATCATGGCCGAGCTGAAAAAGGGAGAGACCGACCCGTCGGTGAAAGGCTTTGTAATTACCGGCTACGGCACAAGGGCCTTTTGCGCCGGCGCCGACATCAACGGCTTCATCGCTACAATCGACAATTACTCTGCCGGCATGGCCCTCTCCCGGGGCAACAGCCAGGTGATTGAATATATCAACACAATGGACAAACCTGTGGTGGCGGCCGTAAACGGCCTGGCCATGGGCGGTGGCGTGGAACTGGCTATGAGCTGTCACAGTATTGTAGCGGATAAAAACTTCTTCTTCCAGCTGCCGGAAGTCACCCTCGGGATCTTTCCTGGTATGGGCGGTGCCGTAATTCCCTATCGCAAATGGCCAAAAGCCGCCGAGAAATTCCATGCCATGATCTCAGAAGGCAGGCGGCTGACCTGCAAGGAAGCGGAAGAGATCGGCATGATCGCCAGGGTCACAGGAAGCTATCATGAGATGATCCAGGCCGCCATCGCCGAGGTCAATCGCCTGGTGGGTCAGGTGCCCAGGATTACAGACGGGCCTGTCAGTATCCCCTTATTCAAGGTGCCGGCTGATCCCAAATCCGGTGATCTGCCTCTCAGCAAAGAGGTCCTGGGTATCGTGGCAAAGGTCATAAATGAGGGAGCGGCCGCGGACAGCTTCAGGGCCGCCATGGAGAAAACATATCACTATTCCGGCGAGGTCTCCTGTTGTGACGCGCCTAAGGAAGGTGTATTTGCCTTTCTGGAGAAAAGAAAACCGGTATTCACCAAGTAACTGATATAGCAGTCTGCTGGACCAAAACCGGCAGACTGCCATACACTATTTTATTGTATCATATAGACGGATTATCTTTTCAGTAATATCCACGGCGTCATCAGATGCCACAACCGCCCGTTTTTCCAGGATAACCGTAAATTTCTCCTTCTTGAGATATTCGTTTACGACCTCTCTGATCTCCAGGGCAAGTTCTCTGTTCAGTTCCATCTCTTTCTTTTTAAGTTCCTCTTCAAGATCATCCTTCAGCCGTTTCAGTTCCTTGACCTCCCGTGCGAGATTTTCGGTCTTATCTTTCCGGATCTGGGTAGAAAAATTCGCGCCTTCCTTTCTAATCTCCTCTTCCAAGGTGCGGACCTCATCCTGCTTGGCATTGAGTATCCCCCTCTTAGCCTCGAGATCCTTGAGGAAAACAGCCCTCGCGTCCTTCGCGGCCCGGGATTCCGTCATGATCCTGGCTGTGTCGATAATACCGATCTTCAAAGGCGCGGCGTAAACCTTCCCAATGCAGATTAGACCGGCAATAATTAATAATAAACATATAGACAAGCGCTTTTTCATAATAAACTTCCTTTCAAATTTATTTATATTATTCCATTTACAGGATTCATTTAATAAATGAAATGAACTATAATAATTATATTTATTAAAATTACCTTTAATTTTACTATAATTAAAGAAAAAAATTACTTGCAGAACATATTATCAAGTCAGGATTAATGCTTCTTTCTTCCAATAGACCAACTATATCAATTATCATCCCGGTTCATAACGGCGGTGAGAATTTCCGCAGATGCCTCCTGAGTCTCAAGGAAAGTTATACCGCTCCTGAAGAGATCATTGTTGTCGCCGATGGTGAGTCAGACGGATCATGGCGTATAGCGAAAGACTTTGATACGGAGATACTGGAAATTTCATCACCCGGCGGACCTTCAAGGGCCCGTAATTTGGGTGCCCGAAAGGCAAAAGGAGATATCCTTTTTTTTGTGGACGCTGACGTGGCCATCTCGAAAGACGCTGTCGGTCTTATCTCTTACGCTTTTCAACAGGAGCACGATCTGGCGGCCGCCTTCGGCTCATATGATGATGAACCCTTTGAGACCAACTTCCTTTCACAGTATAAGAACCTTTTTCACCATTACGTACACCAGACTTCCAATGAGGAGGCCTCCACGTTCTGGGGGGCATGCGGGGCGATCCGCCGTGATATCTTTTTGGAAAACGGTGGTTTTAATGAAAAATACCGGTTCCCCTCCATCGAAGATATCGAGCTCGGCTATCGTCTAAAAAAGGCCGGGTACAGGATCAGGCTGATAAAACAACTGTATGTCAAACACCTGAAGCACTGGGGATTCCTGTCACTGGTGAAGGCTGATTTTCTTTACCGCGCTGTTGCATGGACCAGGCTTATTCTTAAAGAAAGGCTCTTTCTTGACGATCTCAACCTCAAGATCTCCAGCCGTATCAGCGTATTTTCTGTCTGCTTGATGATTTTTATGCTGGCAGGGACATCTTTTTCCCCGTGGCTTCTTCTCCCCGCGATGTTTTTTGCTGTTCTGCTATTAATATTAAACAAAGACCTCTATGGTTTTTTTCAAAAAAGGCGAGGCTGGTTGTTTGTTCTAAAAACCATACCATGGCACTGGTTTTATTTCTTTTATAGTGGGCTTGCCTTTTTAGCCGGTTTTATCGATTATCAGATAGGAAAATTTAAAAAATAGGCTTATAATTCTGTTAAGCCTGAGCAGTCGATAAAGGGTTATTAAAATCTCCCCAACCCCTCTTTACAAAGAGGGGCTTTTCCTTTTATCAATGAGAAAATGTTCTCCTCCCTGTAGTAGCAGGCGCAGGGAGGGAGTGCCGCTCCCGCCCTTTGAAAAGGGAGGATGGGAGGGATTTAAATTGGAGGGCCACGTTTTATCGTGGCCGAAAAAGGCGGACGCGACCTGTCTGCGTGCAGACTCGCACAGGCTGGCATAGCGCATCCCTCCACATGCTTGATCATGGAATGTATTGAAAATGCATACTAAGCGCTTACCCGATAAGCAAGTGTATCAAAATAAGTAAATCCCTTATCATTCGGATGATTCCCTGCAGCGACTCGACTTGAGGGCTTCGAGTGACCCTCAGTCGAACTCCCCGTCGAAAAGTCTTGCTACATGGGGGATCAATTTTATATAGTTTAATACGAGATTAAATAGGTCATACTGCTATTGGATCGCAGGATCCAGGAAAAAATAAGATATGTGGATTCTGTGGTCGAGCCACAGAATGACGGAAATTAATAAATCTAATATTTCATCCCGGTATGGATAATAAAGAAATCATTATAATAGGAGCAGGCCCGGCCGGCCTTGCCGCAGCACATGAGTTTATCAAACAAGGTCTCCGGCCCATTATCCTTGAAAAAAATGACAAGGTTGGGGGTCTGGCCCGTACAGAGTCATACAAGGGATTTAATTTCGACCTGGGTGGACACCGCTTTTTCACCAAGCATAGTAAGATCAACCGGCTCTGGCACGAAATGCTGGGAGAAGAGTTTATCAGTGTCCCCCGCATGTCACGCATATACTACAATGGCCGCTTCTTCAATTATCCCCTTGAAATCATAAACGTATTCTTTAACCTGGGTATTCCTGAAATTATTTTCATGCTGGCAAGCTACGTTAAAGCTCAAGTCAGGCCATATTCCTTTGAAGATACATTCGATCAATGGGTATCCAACAGATTCGGCCGGCGGCTTTATGAGACATTCTTCAAGACATACACTGAAAAGGTGTGGGGCATTAAATGTACAAACATCAAAGCGGATTGGGCCAGTCAGCGTATCAAAAATCTATCCCTGATGGCTGCCGTAATAGATGCCATGCTTGGAACTCAAAAGGCCAGGACCCTGATTCATGAATTCAACTACCCCCTGAAGGGACCTGGGATGATGTGGCAGCGTTTCAGGGAGATTATCGATGCAAATGATGGACAAATCCTGCTTAATACTGAATTAACTGGATTAAAACACGAAAATGGTCCCATCATATACGCGGAGTATAAAAAGGGAAATAATATATTCCAATTACCGGTTGAACATCTCATTTCCACAATACCGATCAATCAGTTTGTGGCATTGCTTGAGCCGAAAGCCCCTGAGAAGGTTATTTCATCAGCAAATAGTCTGTCTTACAGGTCCTTTATTATTGTAATGTTAATAATAAAGAAAGAGGATCTTTTTCCAGATCAGTGGATATACATTCATAGTCCCGACGTAAAGGTGGGTCGCATCCAGAATTTTAAAAACTGGAGCTGGGCCATGGTTCCTGATCAGGGTAAAACAAGCGTGGGTATGGAATATTTTTGCGATGAGGACGATGAAACCTGGCACCTATCCGACAATATGCTTGCGGAAATGGCTTCCTGCGAATTGAGCAGACTCGGGCTCGCGGATAAAGAGGATGTCCTTGACAGTTTCGTGGTGCGTCAACCAGACGCATATCCAGTATATGATATTGAATATAAGAATAACCTGAATGTGATAAAAGATTATCTCGAAACTTTTGATAATATTCAGACAATAGGACGCAGCGGCATGCACCGATACAATAACATAGACCATTCGATGCTGACCGGGATTCTCGCAGCGCAAAACTATGCCGGCGCAAACCATGACCTATGGAAAATTAATGAAGAGGATGAATATCTTGAGGAAGGTGAAAAAGCCGAAGAAAAGGTCCTCATCGAAAAAGTGCTCGGCCCCTCACTTGCCAGGCTGGATCAATTCGCCTTCGCAACTGCAGTGGGAAGCGCCACCGGATTCATTGTATTCATTGCAACTATCTGGCTGGTTATTAAGGGCGGGCCGCTTATCGGACCCAACTTGAGGCTGCTCTCACAATATTTTATCGGTTACGCTGTCACGGTCAAAGGCGCTTTTATAGCGTTCGGCTATAGCTTTTTCTGGGGATTTTTATTCGGGTGGCTGTTCGCTTATCTTCGAAACCTTTTCCTGGGCTTATATCTCTTCTGGATAAAGAAGAAGACCGAGATCCTGTCATTCAAAGATTTTTTTGATTATATATAATATAAGGCAAAACGGGGGATCAAATATGGAAAAGGAAAACAAACTGACAGATCAGGATAGGCTCTTAAAAAGGACCCTATGGTTGAACGCGAAGGCCTTTGGCCTTGGCCTCGGCCTCCTTTGCGGCCTTCTGTTATTCATTGCCACGAACTGGCTCGTTATCAAGGGCGGTCATCGCGTGGGTCCCCACCTGCAGCTTTTAAGCCAGTATTTTATTGGTTACAGGGTTTCTTTCCTCGGAAGCTTTATAGGTTTCATCTACGGTTTTGCCGTAGGGACGCTGAGTGGGGCGTTTATAGGGTGGATATATAATAAAATAGTCTTTTTCAGAGAAACATATAAAACTGGCTCACCTTTCAAATAAAAACGACCAAAAAAGTAATCACGGAATATTAAGAGCCTATTGTCCTAGATGACCTATGTTATCCCGGCTGGAATTCTTGGAGTGTATGAATTAAAAGAAAAATGTTAATATAAAACAATTTGGTTAAATTTTGGTTTTTCCAAAACTGTCCACAAGACAAGGGAATAAGGAATTGAATCTCTTGTTTTAGAAATTTAAAAATAATTAATTTTTTCCCTGCTTTGCATTATTCACCATCAGCCGGGTAATGCCGTTTTGATGAACATAAACAAAGTAGCCGACGTTAACAAGCAGAAAGTTTCAAGATGAATATACAAGAGGAATATAGAAAGGATCAATACTATGATCTGTCTCAGAAAGCATATCATGATTTGGTTGTCTATTATTTGTCTTATTGCCCTTGCCGGTAATGCCCCTGGAGCAGAAAAGATTCAATCTGAATCAATAACCTTAAAAGTACACCTAATGTCATATCTTTCAAATGCACCCTTTTACATAGCTGATAAAGAAGGCTATTTTAACGATCAAGGACTCAATATCGAATTCATCAAAATAGAATCCAAGGATGCCATGGCTATGCTGATCGTTGGTAAAATCGATGTTTATACGGGTACGCTTAACGTGGGCCTGCTTAATGCCATCGCTAAAGGGGCTGATGTCAAGTTAGTTTCGGACAAATTCCGTGTTGGTCTCTCAGGTTGCAGCTATACCGCCCTTGTTGCCAGACGTGAGCTGGTCGAAAGCGGAAAACTGGAAAGAGGCGCCGCCTTTAAAGGCTTGCGGATTGCCGCAAACCGCAATTCTCCGGATGGTTACTGGGTGGAAAAGACCCTAAGTCAATTCGGGATAACTCTGGATGATCTCAGGATAATAGATACTCCTGCTCCGGCTCAACCTGAGGCTCTTGCAAGAGGGATGATAGATGCCGCGGTCCTGGGTGAACCATGGCTAACTCGAACAATTCAGGCCGGGCAAGGTGTATTATGGATATCGGCAAATGACGTTATACCGGGTTTCCAGTATGGATTTGTCGCATTCGGCCCCAGCATTCTATCGAATAATAGAGAAGCGGGAAAGAGGTTCATGCTTGCCTATCTTAAGGGGGTAAGGCAATTCAATGAGGGCAAGACCGAGCGCAACCTGGTTATTTTGGAGAAACCCACTAATTTAAGCCGTGACTTTTTAAAACATGCGTGCTGGCCGGTCTTTAGCGATAATGGCCAGATAAATGTGCAAAGCGTGCTCGACTTCCAGAAATGGGCTATGAAAAAAGGTTTGATTGATAAGGAGCTTGACACTGAGCAATTTTGGGATCCATTCTTTATCGAACACGCCAACAAAACCCTATTAAATCAGTGAATATTCAGATGGAACTAATAAATAACATCAAAATGTATGGGCGCTTCCTATTAGGTTTAAGAAGTTATCTTCGTCATACTATTTCACTGGAAGAGGCTCAGGCAATTGTGAAAAGGCGTATGACTGAAAGGGAAGGGAATTTTTTACGGTTAGTCGAGAAAGGCATATTTGGATATCCTAGCAGCCCTTACCTTCCTCTACTGAAGATGGCTGGCTGTGAAATGGGCGATATACGGAATATGGTGAAGAGCAAAGGGTTGGAAAACACTCTTCTGGCATTGCATGAGGCCGGCGTATATATCACCTTTGAGGAATTCAAGGGCCGAAAGCCCATTATTAGGGAAGGAAAGACCTTTTATGTGAAAGATCACGATTTTGATAATCCGTACCTGCACTATTGTTATCGCGTTGAGAGTGGCGGGACAACAGGTGCAGGCATCAGGGTTGGAACTGATTTGAATCACTTGGCGGACCGTGCGCCTAATTTAATCCTGGCCTATGACGCCAACGGGGTTCTCCATATGCCGACAGCTATCTGGTTTGGAATTCTGCCAGACCCTTCGGGTATTAATACCATTCTAACGGCTGTCCGCTTTGGCAATGTCCCGCTCAAGTGGTTCACGCCGGTTGTTTCCAGTGATTTGAGGCCATCTCTCAAATATCGCCTCGCTACCAAATACTTTATTACCCTGGGGCGCATGTTTGGCCTGTCCATCCCACGGCCTGAGCCTGTAAGACTGAATCAGGCCGCGATAATAGCCCGATGGGCGTCCGACACTGTGAAAGCCCATGGCTCATGTTTTATCGCCACTTCCGTCAGCACGGCCATTCGAATCTCTCTTGCCTCCCATGAGGAAGGGATAGATCTCACAGGCGTTATTTTCCAAGTTGGTGGTGAAGCCCTGACAGAGTCAAAACAAAGAGAGATCCAGCGGACGGGCGCGCGATGTTTCCCCAGCTATTTCTTCTCGGAAGCCGGCGTCGTCGGTATGAGTTGTGCCCGGCCGGCTGACTCAAATGATCTGCACTTTTTCAAGGATTCCATGGCGCTGATTCAATACAGCCGCCAGGTGCCCGGTTCGGAGGCTTCCGTTGACGCTTTCTGTTTTACGACTCTCCTGCCCACAGCACCCAAGCTGATGTTAAATGTAGAGATCGATGACTATGGTATCGTAGAGAACCGTTCCTGTGGTTGTCCCTTGGAAGCATATGGATTCACGGAACACCTTCGAGATATACGTAGCTTCAGTAAATTGACTGGCGAAGGTGTTACCCTCATAGGAAGTGAAATGTTACACATACTCGAGGATGTGTTGCCGGCGAGTTTCGGCGGCAGCGCTCTTGATTATCAGTTGATCGAGGAGGAAGATGAAACCGGATTCACCCGGCTCAGCCTGCTTATAAGCCCTAAAATTGATATCAACAATGAAACAGCCGTGATAAAAGTTATAAATGAATCCCTGAGTCTAAGCAGCCCAAGCGCGGATTTTGCCCGATCTATCTGGACCCAGGCCGGAACCCTGAGGATCAGGAGGATTGAACCTATTCTTACGGCCCGGGGCAAGCTGATGCCGCTTCATTTGATAGGGCGATCTATGCCAGATTCCAGGAATTCCAAGGAGTAATTCTTGTCATAATAAAGCGAATTTGACTCCTTTTTATTGATGATGAAACAGCGAAAACAAGAATTAATAAATGATATTTAAGTGCCAAAATTTATATAAAATTTATAAAACCAATAATGGGTCTGTCCCCGCATTGGATGATGTGAACTTCAGTGTTAAAGAACATGAATTTGTCTGTATAGTCGGCCCGAGCGGCTGCGGGAAAACGACACTTCTGAAGATCATCGCAGGGTTAGTCGGACCGACTTCCGGGCGGGTAGAATTCAACCCGGAGGAAAATGATAAACATATGCGCAGCGCCCTGGTCTTTCAGGATCATGGCCTCTTTCCCTGGATGGACGTTTTGTCTAACGTGACCTTTGGTTTAGAGATGATGGGAATAAGCCGGAAAGAGCGCCGCGATCGTGCCATGGAATTTATTGAAAAAATCGATCTTTCATCTTTCGCGGAAAGATATCCACACGAACTTTCCATCGGGATGAGGCAGAGGGTGGGAATAGCCCGCGCGTTCGTTACCGGTCCGAAGATCCTTTTGATGGATGAACCCTTTGGATCCCTTGACGCTCAGACCAAACTCATACTTCAGGAAGAACTATTAAGGATATGGAGAGAACAGCAGAAATTAGTTATCCATGTCACTCACGACATTGATGAGGCTGTTCTCCTGAGCGATAGAATACTTGTTATGACAGGGCGCCCCGGTTCCATAAAAGAGGAGATAAATATCCCCCTTAAACGTCCAAGGGACCTTTCCAACCGAAACCGCCCAGATGTCCTGGAGATAAAAGAGCATATATGGAGACTTTTAAAAGACGAAGTGCGGAAAAATCTGTCGATAAACCAGTAGAAAATCCTTCTCAATTAAAGAATCAAAAATCCTATAAGGGCTGGTGGATATCACTGCTTTTTTTTATCCTAATCCTGTTTCTATGGGAGGTATCGGCAGTATTAAAAATTATTCCGCCGCTTTTTTTCCCCGCGCCCACTATCATTTTTTCCACGCTGGTAAAAATGATGATAAGAGGCGATCTTGCCGTTAACCTGGGGACAACCCTCTTCAGGGTCCTGTTAGGATTCCTTTTCGGTGGTGCATCCGGTATGATCATAGGGCTGGCCATGGGCTGGTCCGGTAAAATGAGATCTGTGTTTGACCCTCTCATTGCGGCATGTCATCCGATTCCGAAAATCGCTATCCTTCCTCTAATAATGATAATTTTCGGAATCGGGGATACCTCAAAAATAATAGTGGTGGCTTTATCCGCCCTTTTTCCGATGCTTATTAATAGTATGTCAGGCGTTCAACAGATAAATCCCGTACATTTTGAGGTAGCCGAAAATTACGGCGCAGGCGCCCTGAAGATATTCAAGAAAGTTGTAATACCCGGCAGCCTGCCCATGATAATGGCAGGTGCCAGGGTCTCTCTTAATCTTGCGCTGCTGATTACAATAGCTGTTGAACTGGTTTCCGCGAACGTGGGTCTGGGGGCAATGGTATGGCTGGCATGGGAAACATTTCGTATCGAGGAACTGTATGCCAGCATAGCCGTGGCCTCTTTTTTAGGCATCTTTTTCAATGTTCTTATAAAAAAGATAACAAGAATACTCATCCCGTGGCGGGCGGAGATCGAGCGAGAATGACGAATGGCCCGTAATATCCCTATCCTGACATTTCACGATATAAGCAAGAAAAAATCCGTAATCTCTTTCGCTCCGGAACTGTTTGAAAGATCCATGTCCTTACTGTCAAGGCATGGCTATAAAACCTTTAGACTGATGGAAATATCGGAATGGCAGGGCATCCGCGAACCGTTCCCGGATCGCGCATTAATTATAACCTTTGACGACGGCTATAAAAGCGTGTTCGATAATGCCTTTCAGGTATTGAAGAGGTATGGGATGACGGCTACCGTATTCCTGACTACCGGGGAAAAGAAAAGCGCAAGAGACGGCGGCAGGTTGCCCTCAATAAATGATTCCTTGATGCTGAGCTGGGAGGAGATAAGGGGAATGCATGCTCAGGGCATTGATTTTGGCGCCCATACCTTGACCCACCAGGATCTGACACGTGTGTCGTTAAAAGAAGCGGAAAACGAAATCTACCGCTCAAAGGCCATAATTGAAGAGATTTTAAACGCCCCCGTTCCCTGCTTCGCCTACCCTTTTGGAAAATACAACCATGAGATCTATAGGATAGTGAGGCGACACTTCTCCTGTGCGTGTACTGACAGGCTGGGCCTTATTAATTTGAAAAGTGACCCGTACACCCTGGATCGGGTTGATTCCTATTATCTCCGGTCGGATAGTTCTTTTAAATTGATATTCACCGGTCTCTTTCCCCTTTATATTAAGGCACGCAGTATTCCACGAAACATCAGGCGTTCATTTGCCGAGTATCTTAGATGATGGATAGACCGCTTCGATTCTGTATGATAACAACTTTTTATCCTCCCTATAATTTTGGCGGGGACGGCGTTTACGTGCACAGGCTTTCCAATGAACTGGCCCGCCTTGGACACAAGGTTGATGTAATACACTGCATTGACTCCTATAAACTGCTGGCGCGGAGAGAGCCCGAAAACGGTTACAATGATCATCCGAATGTTACCGTTCATGGGCTCAGGAGCCCCTATGGTTTCCTCTCTCCTCTTGCCACTCAACAGACTGGTTTTCCGCTCTTCAAATCCAGAAAAATAAGACAGATCCTGGATAAAGGTTTTGACGTCATACATTACCATAACATTTCACTTGTAGGAGGGCCGAAAATCCTTGAATGTGGAAAGGGCCTCAAACTTTACACTATGCATGAATACTGGCTTGTATGCCCCACCCACGTGCTGTTTAAATTTAACCGTGAACCCTGCACCAGTCCCGAATGCTTCCTGTGCAATTTAATCTACAAGCGACCCCCACAATTATGGCGTCACTACAGACTACTGCCAAAAGCCGTCAAACATGTGGACACCTTTATCGCCCCTAGCCGTTTTAGCAGAGATACCCACCGGAGGATGGGTCTGGACGCTCGAATCGTACATCTGCCCTACTTTCTTCCGGATATAGGCGATAACCGCCGCATGGATACAAAATATGAGTCAGAGCCAAAAACAAAGAGACCTTATTTCCTTTTTGCCGGGCGTCTTGAAAAAATCAAAGGTCCGCAGACGCTTATCCCTGTTTTCCGACATTATGGCGGCGCACGGCTTCTTATCGCCGGGAAGGGAAATTATGCACCTGAGTTGCGAAAACTGGCTGGTGAAAACAGCAATATTGAATTTCTCGGCTTTCTTACCCACGATCGGCTTGCAATCCTCTATAGAAACGCAGTAGCAACTATTGTTCCATCTTTATGTTTTGACGTGTTTCCCAATGTAGTCCTAGAGACATTTAGGCAGAAAACCCCGGTGATTGTTCGAAATCTGGGAGGGATGCCCGAGTTTATTGAAGATAGTGGCGGCGGGTCTATATATAATAATGTATCAGATCTTATAGCAGAGATGGATTATTATTTGGAAAATCCAGAAGAAAGTAAAGAACGTGGTGAAAAGGGGTACCGGGCATATGAACGGTTATGGTCTTCCAGAAGACACCTTGACCGATACTTTGATTTAATAAATGATATAAAAAAATGGAAGTTTCAAAATAAAAAGTGAATCACGCATTATTGAAGGGATTTTTAAAAATGAATCTTCCCAACTTCTTTATCGCAGGTTCGCCCAGGAGCGGAACTACTGCCCTGTTTCATTATCTCAAACAGCACCCGGAAATATATATGTGTCCTGATAAGGAACCTTATTTCTTCTGCACTGATTTTCACGAAGAGAGCGACAAATTCTTTAAGAGAAACATCCGTTTCCCTATCAGAACAAAAGAAGACTATCTAAAGCTTTTTAAAAATGCAGGCAATGAAAAAATAGTTGGTGAAGCCACTCCTGAATATCTATTCTCAAAAACGGCGGCAAGAAACATTTTTAATTTCAACAAAGATTCAAGGATACTTATATCACTAAGAAATCCCGTAGATTATCTTTATTCGCTGCATGCTCAATTGCTTTATTTTAATGCGGAAAATATCGCAGATTTCCAAAAGGCATTTTATCTGGAGCCGGAGAGACGAAAAGGATATCATATGCCAAAGGGGCTTTTATGGCCTTCCTCACTCTATTATTCCGAGCGAATAAAGTATAGCGAGCAGGTGAGCAGATATCTTGACATTTTTCCTAAAGACCAGATAAAGATTGTTATCTTTGAAGATTTTAAGGCTGACAATTTAAGTGCCTATAGAGATATTTTGGGTTTTTTGGATGTTGCCGATGATTTTAAGCCGTTATTTAATGTTTATAACCCCGGCGGAATTCCAAGGCTGGCATCTATCAACCAATTATTGATATTCCTGGGCAATATGCCCATAAAAAATATTATACCTCCATCGCTGAGAAAACGTGTAAACATTACAATCAGGAGATTGAACAAGAAACCTGCAAAACGGCTACCATTAAATCCCGGATTCCGAGAACAGATGTTAAAAGAGTTCAGGCCCCATATCGAGGAGTTGAGTAGATTGCTAGAAAGGGATCTTGTAAATCTATGGCGCTGAAAATAACCTTAAAAACCCAATAAGATATTATTGATTCTACGAAATCATCCATGTTTAAAAAAACAGAACAAGGCAATCTACCGAACCTGGTCATTATAGGGGCCGCCAAGTGCGGAACAACCAGCCTGCATTACTATCTGGGGTTGCATCCCCAGATATTCATGTCCAGGGAAAAAGAAATTAATTTTTTCAATAACGGCAGGAACTGGAATAGAGGAATCGATTGGTATAAGGGGCATTTCAATAAAAAAGCAGAGATCTATGGCGAGTCTTCGGTCGGATATACTCACCCCTTTTCAAAGGGAGTCCCTGAAAGGATGCATTCTATAATACCGGAGGCAAAATTGATTTACCTGCTCAGGGATCCGGTTGAACGTATCATATCTGATCATGCTCACAATTATGCCGATGGAATCGAGATAAGAAACATAGATGATGCTCTGGCTGATTTCGAAACCAGCACGTATATTCAGCGAAGTAAATATTTTACACAACTGCAACCTTTCCTGGATTACTATTCAAAGGCAAATATTGCCATTATTACCACGGAAGATCTCATGGATAACCGGCAGGTCACATTATCAAACCTCTTTAGATTCCTGAACGTCGATGAATATTTTTCTTCCGAGAAATTTATAAAAATTAAACATAGGACTTCCGAAAAAAGGGAAAAGAACAGATTTGGGTTATTTATGAAGAGGTTATCAGAAACGAATTTCGCTAAAATATTTCCTGCCGATTTCAGGAGGGACATTGGAAGACTGATTTATACCCCTTTCTCCAAAAAGCTTGAAAGACCTATAATTAATCAGCGTTTGCGTGAAGCATTAATTGATTATCTTAAGGAAGATATTAACCACCTGAGAGAATATACAGGCGGGGAGTTTAAAAACTGGAGCGTCTAGCAGCCTGTCGGATTTTGTCCGACAGGCTGCTGCAAAGAATTAAAAAACGATTTTATTTCAAAAAGTTTTATTTTTTCATTTCCAGGCTGTAATGAATAAGATTAGAAATAAATATCGCCAAAAACGAAGTAAAATCCAACTCTTTCTAGGAGACTGTCGGATGAAGTCCGACAGTCTCCTAGATGATTATCGAAAAAAATTTGTTATGTTCGAGACTGTCCAGATCTCACCCTTGATATATTAAATCTGAACCCTAAAATATGAAAAATATATATTCATCATTCGGCGCCGGCCATCATCTCGCAACCGGCACTATTAAGATATTCTTAGCCGAAGCCTTAATTTTACCCACTGGATTCATTACAACGATCTTTCTGGCCCGTACCCTTGGCCCTATGAGTTACGGTCTTTTTGCCCTTGCCTCGGTTCTGGTATTATGGGTTGAATGGGCTGGTTCCGCTTTATATACCCATGCAACGATAAAGTTTATAAGCGAGAATTCTGATTGGGAGCCAATCGGAACAGGCGCGATACAGATCCATTTCGTAACCGGAATTTTGATTGCTATTCTACTCTGGTTCCTTTCCACTCCTTTATCACGAATGTTTAATGAACCTCTTATGGCAGACTATCTTAGAATCTATAGTGTTGATATACCTGTTTTCACTATGGCCCGTGCCTATTGTAATATCCTTATTGGCACAGGTCATTTTAAAGAAAGGGCACTGGTAAGTGCTGCTCGAAAGTTTGCAAGGCTGCTGCTGGTTATTTTGCTGGTGGGAATTGGATTATCGGTTCAGGGCGCTATAATTGGCATGATCGGGGCCTCAATTGTCGAATTTCTTATTTGCCGATTCTATATCCGTCTCCCTTTATTTTGCAAACCCACATTCCCAATACAAAATTTTCTGGCATTCGCGGCCCCCCTTTTCCTTTCTTCACTTAGCTTGAGCATCTTCAGACTGGATCTCCTGGCCCTGAAAATCCTGAGTTGCACCGCCTCTGTTGTGGGGTTTTACGGTGTAGCAAGAAATCTTTCTATTCCAATCACTCTTTTTTCAGGTTCATTCTCACCTTCATTGCTGGCCACTCTTAGCAATCTGCTAAGAAACGGTAAGGATGAAAAGGCAAAAGAGATAGCGAATATCTCCATTCGATTTAATATCCACCTTGTGCCTTTTGCCGCGATAATAGCCGGCGCATCAGGTGAAATCATTTTTTTAATTTTCGGTGATCAATATATGCCTGCGGATAAAATTCTCTCCGTATTGATCTTCGCAGCTTTGGCCCTCCTTTCCATGAATGTTTCAAAATCGATTCTAACGGCCTTGGATAAACCCGTGTGGGTATTAGCCCTCAGCGGATCGATTGTCCCTATAGCCTTGATAGGATACCTTATTTTGATACCACTACTGGGTGGCCTGGGAGCAGCCATCGTGACCGCTTCGGTCTCCTCATTAGGCGCTATTGCTTCAATTTTTTCTGTTTACCTTGTCTGGAATATCTTCCCGGGGATCAAAACACTTATGACCAGTTTGTTCTGCTCGGTGCTTGCATATCTTCTCGCTCTGAGTTGGCCGGTATCAGGTATTTTTATCATTCCCAAACTGACAATTATTATTCTAATAATCGTTTTGATATATTGGTTGTTTGGTGAGTTAACATCATCAGATATCGCGATGTTCCGATCACTTTTTCAAACACGCCAAACTAAAACGATAGAACACACTTGATTAAAACATTCTCCCCAATAAACTTTTATCAAAAATATAAAGAATATCCAGTAGATACCCACGGGAAATCCCGTGGAACTCTGCCCTTCGGGTTTTTAGTGCGGGTATTATCCTTGAACAGCACTATTTCCCCGATATATCATTGTATATTTCTTCTCTTTTTCCCGTAAAGGTTATAAAATGACGTTATGTATTCAAGCTTCTCATACTCTTCAAGCGCCTTATCCCTGTCGGTCCTCCAAAGAATTTTTATGAGCTTCGACCTTGTGGGTCTCAGACCAGAATTAATTTCCAGGGCCTTTTCATAGGCCGATACGGCTTTTTCCACCTTGCCCTGCTGCATCATTAAATCTCCTAAGATATCATATTTAGGGGCCACGGCAAACGAATCATCCGGTATCTTATTAATATAATCCAGCGCCTTTGACATATTGCCCCTGCTCATATATTTTCGTGCCAGAGAAAGATTAGCAAAGGATGAATATCTGCCCTCCATTTGAGAAGATTCTTCCCAGTATCCGATAGCCTCATCTTCCGACCCTTTCGAATCAAAAATAATAGCATGCGTGTTAAGATAACCGGTAATATCATTGGTGCGCCCGTGGGGAATGAATTCTATTATAAGAAATAGTAAAAAAATGACCAGATAAACAACAATCTTTTTCGATCTTTTCTCACCGATATTCTGAATAAGCTGTTTTATCCCCAATACCGCAAATGGTATCAGGATAGTGAGCGTTGGAAGACGCATTCTTATGTTTGAAAAGAATATTACAAGGGTCAGGGCATAAACAAAAAAAACAGAGCTTAGAGCAAAAGTCTTTCTGGATCTTAATATATTTATTAACATACTGGCCATACCAAATGGTAAAATCATCCAGAAAGTCAGTAAAGGAAGCTTGAAGTATGTGGCATAGTTTTTCAAAAAACCAATATCATAGTGGTCCCCTCTATCGACCCTGTTAAAAAAACGGAGTGTTTTTGTGAATTGTTTTCCTGCAAAAGCGACAGGGTGTTCCAGCGCCATTCTGATCACTTCGTCAGTCCAGTATCGTGAGGCTTCACTGGGAGACAATTTCTTCCCCACCCTCCTGCTGGCTTCTATGGTAAATTGTATGCCCCGTTCACTAGGAACGGTGGTTGTAAAAGGTGGAAGTCCCTCGTACTCGAGGTTATTGCACATGTACAGGTGAAAACCGGTTTGCGAAGTCGTCGGAGAATACTGGCCGGCGACAAAGTAATTTCTTGCCATAAATGGCGATTGCACTATAAACAGTCCGGCGATATACAATATTATGATCAGGGAGGCCCTCTTCAGGCCGGATTTGATCTTATAGGCATTCCATATCAGAAGAAGCAGTATAAGAGGTATGAGGACAATACAGTTAGGCCTTACATTATTTGCCAGCCCCACTGCCAGGCCCAGAAAAAGAGTATTTAATAACGAGGTCTTTTCCATTACAGAAATGAGGAGATAGCATGTTGCGGCGAACAGGAAGACTGAGAGCGATGTCTTTAACGGAACAATACTGTAAAAAATAAAAGGTTTATAAAGCATCGCGATAATGGAAGCGATCAGGCCCGCTTTCCCATCTATCAGTTTTTTTGCGATAAGGTATATGAAATAGCAGGTGAGAACCCCGAAGATGATATTAATTATTCTGATGTAAATAACATCCGGGGAAGCCAGCATGTAGACAAGTGCCATAAGATAGGCGGGTAAAGGGGCCATCTCGTATACGGAAGATGATTTGAAGGTTCCTTCAGCTATCCTGGATGCCCATTGATGATAAAGCCTTTCGTCATACAGGAGAAAATCAAAATAGATGGTTTCTTTCAGGCTCAGGAGTGCCAGGACTCGAAGGGCAAGGGCGAGCAGAAGGATAAACGCCAGGATTACATGGGAATGCCTCTCAATAAAGAACTGCCGGGGGCTCTCATCAGTTTGGGGCTTTTTGCGTCCTTTTTTTGTCATGCGTCAGATCATATCTGAAAATTTTGGAATTTCAACAGATAAATATTAAAGGGCATGGGCATGAAAGAAGGGTTCCAGGGATCAAGGGTTTGAGCTAAGTGGTTAAAAATTTTTATGAACCGCAGAATATCGAATAAGGAATATTGAAATTCGAATGGAGATACTTCGCCATTCTGCGGTTCGATATTCGATATTCAAAGTATCCTGGAGAGACGCGTTCCATTTAATCCCTCCCATCCTCCCTTTTCAAAGGGAGGAGAATTGAAAATCCCTCCCGGCTTCCCTTTTCAAAGAATGTAGAAACATTTTTCATTGATATGAGGATGAAATACCCATCTTTGGAGAAGAGGGGCCAGGAGGCTGTCTGACAATCAGCCTATTGGGGAGATTTTAATAAGCGGCCACAACCTGTCTGCGCGCCTGTCTTCTTGCAGGCGAGCAGAGTGTGGCCCTCCATTCGTCGGAGGGTGGCTATCCAGGAAGATGAAAATTCTAAAAGACCCCAATGGCGCATTGGATTGCCTTTTCCACCTCAGCCATCTTTTGCGCGCTTATTTCCCCAGAGAATGGGCCGCGTATTAAAAAAGCCTTGTCAATAGTCGTGATCTGCTCACACTTTGCCATGGATGTCCTGATCAGCCCGCCTTCCCCTTCCTGTAATTCCACATGTGTAGGGCTTTCACGAAGAGTGGTCGTAATGGGGACCACAATGATATCATTGGCCAGACGGTTTCGGATATCCAGCGAGACAATCAGGGCGGGTCTTGCCTTCATATCATCAGGATGACCGGGAAGTCTGACCAGATATATCTCGCCTCTTTTCGGGAAAGACATGAATCTATTCCTCCCAGAGATCATGGGCAGACTGAACTGTTATCTCGTTCCACTGCCGGTCTTCTTCTTTTTCTTCATCTGACAGCGACAGGTAATAGCCTTCAATCTGCCTTTCAAGATCCTGCCTTTTCTGCTCTTCATGCCACTTCCGGAGAATATCCTCAATGACCTGGCTGCGTGACAGGGCCTTGGACCCATCAATAAACTCGTCAACAGCCTTTATTAATCCGGCATCCAGGCTTGCAGTTACCTTTACTTTTCTGGCGGACCTCCTGTCACCCATATCTGCCTCCTTTATTCCTTGCTATTTATAAGAGCATATATCTTATCAATCTTCTTGTCAAGGGTAATCAAAAAGTCAAACAGGCAATTCTGTAGTGACGGGATTACGCCGGATTCCATGTTGCGTTTCTCTTCTCAAGTACATGGCTTACCGTTCATGGTGAGGTATCGAACCAGTATCATCTTACTTTTAGGTTGTAGTTATTAATGATTTATGTTAAACTTCTTAATAATAAGGATTTAAGAATTCGAGTGATCAGACCCCTTGACCACTTTTCCCCGACTAATTCATACATATTGAGTCAACACTATGTCTCCCATATTAAAACTTGACCATGATGATGAAGAGAAAGAGATAGATTTTGAGCTTGACTATCAGCTTTCCCTGGACGTTGAACAAAGGTTCCGGATGATGTTTCAAA
>JAFGDF010000187.1 GCA_016932235.1 Deltaproteobacteria bacterium
CGTTATATATCCGGTGTACTGTACTCAGGCAATCACCAATAATCCCTTATCCAGGTTATGAAATTTTAACGAGAGGCCCTGAATTGTTGTAAGCTTGCACGTAATTTGAGAAATTTTTGCAAATGATATGAGAAAAAATACAGGCAGAAATTAGCCAGAAATTCCGGGCGCAAAAAACCTGTTCGATTTCAGCACATTGAATCGACAGGTTATTTTAATCAATTTTATGGGTGAAAAATCTATCTAAATGCCCACTTTTTCACCCTATATAAACCCCTAAAAATTACTTACCAGCAGCTCCTTTGCCTCCTTGAGTGGGCCTTTGGCTAACACCGAATATTTAAGTTTTTCCTGTCTCATTTTAAAATTTTCAAAGACTTTCCGCATTTCCGGATGGTCATTTATGCTTAATATAAATTTACCACTGACACCGGCCAGGATCTCCGCCATCTCCTGGAAGTCCTTAAATTCCAGATTATGCCTGTAAACAGGAGCTTTGTAATATGGCGGATCAAGATAAAAGAACGTTTGTTTCCGATCATATCTTTTAATAAATTCTTGCCAGGGCAAATTCTCGATCGAGACCTGGGCCAGCCTGAGATGAACCTCCGATAACTCCTCTTCGATGCGCAATAAATTAATTCTCGGCCCTCTTAGTGGCCCAGCGGCCCCGAAGGTCCGCCCTCTAACTTTACCCCCGAAAGAATGCCTCTGCAGATAATAATACCGGGCCGCTCGTTGAATATCCGTCAACCCGCCCGCTTCCTGCTGTCGCTTCCAGTCCTCAAACCATTTCCTTGAGGAGAGTAGCCATTTAAACTGACGGAGAAATTCTTCAAGATGGTTCTGTAGAACTCTATAAAAACACACCAGGTCGCTGTCCAGGTCGTTAATGGTCTCATATTTACTCGGTTCTTTCCTGAAAAACACCCATCCGGCCCCTGCAAAAACCTCACAGTATGCCTGGTGATCCGGAATCATCTCGATAATGGTCCTCGATAATTTACTCTTTCCACCGATATAAGCGAGTGGACTATCCATTTTTCTCCCCTTTCCAATTTGAGCCGGTCCTGCTATTATTCCCATTGCCCGCGCGTGGGCTAGGGGCAGTCCGATTTCGGATGATCCGATGTTGGCGCATCGGGTCGGTGGGGAGGGGGTTATCCTCCTCGCCTGCTCCTAATTTTATTCCACGTCTTTTTCCCTCTCTTTATATGCTTGTATTATTTCCGGCGTCCATACCTGATTAATTGCCCCCTTTATATTGTCCGGCAATTCACCAGGGACATTCCCCCCAGGCGGGATCGCCCCGTTAAAGCGGTAATATGCCCGCGAAATCTCTTTCCCATCTTCCCTAATTCGGGTTATTCGCCTGACTTGGACATGGCCGTTTTCGGTTACACTAAAATCATACGATATTGATTTCTCTAACATCTCATCTCCTTTTTACTATTAATTTGCCGCTAAATAACACACACAAAAGCTATACCATCCCGTGCCATCCATATCCGAACCATCTATAAAATCCCAACCTCCGCCGTTTGTGTTTTCGACTATTTTAAAATATGATGAATTATTTTCCACTCGCGCTGTCATATAATCCCCGCTGAAATCAACATTTGATATTGATAGCGGCCCGGATGGTAGCCCGGCGTATTCTGACGCATTTTCTGACGCGAAAGGCAATGAAAATAATAAATCACCAACCGGGGAATTTATACTATCTATGGCCACAAATCCGTATGCTATTACTAAACTGGCAATTTTGATATATGAACAAAGGTCCCGACCACTCTGCATTGTAACAGTCCCGCTTGTTTCAGGTGTTATTGTTAATGTCCACGTACCCTTTTCGCAATCGTCTAATGTATTAGGGTCCGCACTAGCGTTTTGAGCCGCTGGAAAGGCAATCTGCCCGCCATTAAGAGTCATTGTATTATGGGTTACATCCGCATCCTGGCTCAAGTCCTGGTCCACGGTCGCAGCTCCCTCAACTGTGAGGTTCGCCTGCAGATCTATAACCCTGTCACCGTCATGGACATCAATGGTCAACGTCCTGTCGGCACTTAAAACGTCCGTGTCGCTGTCACTTTCAATCACCAGATTGTAATCATCCGTTGTCTGGTCCTGCAGTTTGATGCTGTCAAGCTGTAAACTGGCGACCACCCTTCGCACGTCCCCGATCCTGTCCAGGGATGCAGCCCCGGCATCGATAACTGCAATCAGGGCATAATCCCCTGTTGGAGCCGTTGTACTGATCTGCATAGTCCCGCTGTCGTCTACGTACAGGTAATTAAGATTATTTGCGGTGCATGTCTTGCTGGAGGCCGATATGTCGTACTTGGTCCCGTTGATAAAACAAACCCCGGCAGCATGATCCACATCCAGTCCCCCTCCATCGGAAGGAGTCACACCGGATATGCAGTAATTGTTGTTTAAAACCTGCGCCACAATCACTTCCAGAATCTGGGTGTTGTCATTCACCTCATCGTCCCAGCCCGTGTCACCGGCTGCGGGCATCCGCAGTTTTATCTTATCGGTATAGCTGTTTCCCATCTTGAAACTCCTTTACACGGATATAGTCAAAACCCATGTAAGCGAAAGTGTGTCGCCTGCCGCCTTGTTTTTAACGCTGAACACGCTCCTGCAAAGCATGGTCCCCGCCGCAGCCGCGTTAAATATTCCGGCCTCAGTGATCGCCCCGGTGCCGTCCCCTGCCGCCCAGTCTCCCACATACTCTACCGTATTATCGGACTGCGTCACGGATGTCAGAGCGTTCCGGTCCAGCTCCGTCTCCAGGGCCGTATCGCCTGCTGCTGCGGCGGTTGTCCCGGTCCCGATCGCCATATGGCTCATCTGCGCCTGGCCCTGGTCGCTCATCTGGTCGGCAATATGGTTTTTCCCGGTCGTTACGATCAGGTTCGGACACCACTCATCGCACTTTATCTCCCCGTTCGGCCCTTTAAGAAGTATATGGACCCTACCGAACGGCCTGATCTCCGAAAAAAGCAGCGTTTCTGCCAGGCCCAATATATGCCCTGGAGAGGCAAATATCAGTCGTAACAATTTGTATAAATAATAACCTTTAGCCAATATCACATTGACAATCCTGCCCATGAGTTCACCCCTTCCCCGGTCATGAGCTGGATTGCCTGTTAACGGCTCTCTGGCGACCAATTAAATATTTATTTAGTCAATATAAGCTTGCCCTGGTTCGTCTTGTTTAAATAATACCTTTGCCCTCGGTACTCGAATTCTATCGGGAAAATCTGATCATCAGTTATTATTGATTCGACGCTTATGCTAAACGCATGTTCGATACTCAAAGTATCCCCTACAATTAGTTTGTAGTTATTAACGAGGTTTCCATTTTTGCTGACAATAGCCAGGATGTCTTCAGGGTCCTTTCTAATTAAATCAATTCGTATGACTGGCTTATTGGACATAAGAACATGGAGCTTCTTTGACATATCCGGATGTAGCTTTTTCACAAAAGAATGTATGGCAATATCCGTTTCCAAACCCTTACACATCACATCCACCCCCTGTCTGTCTTAATTCTCGGTTGATTATTTTCAAAAGCCGTAAAACACCTTCCGCACTCAGGGCAGATAAGGCTATCCGGCTTTTTTCTCCCCTCCAGCGGCGCAAAACATTCCGGGCTGATGTTCTCCGGACTATCCTTCAGGTAATATATGTGCCTTCCGCAGCTCGCGCAAAACACCTTCGCAGCCGGTCTGACCTCTACTCCCAACCTCTCTCCAGTCCGTACCTTTTCCCTTAATCCAATCAATCCCATCCTATCATCTCCCGAAAGGCCCGATCCCGAAGCCGTCCGATATATCATTCCCGCCAAACCCTGCGGTAAAATACAAGTCGTCATCGCTAACCGTAACGCTGTCGCTAAGGCCCGCCCCGATGGCCAGTCTCAGAACATCCGCCGCCTCAACAGTCATGGAATCCAGCACTCCGAAAAGGCTGTACCCGCCAAACCCGATAATCCCGAAGTTACCGGCCCCGAAACCATATGTCGGAGTCCACAGCCTGGCCACATCATGGACCTTAACAGTCTCCTCCAAATTGATCCCTATATCAGCGCCAAGCGCATCGGACGCCACAGCCGTATCTGACAGAACCGAATTAAAAACAGCAATAATGCTTAAAGCTTCCGAAACCGTAACCTCATCCTCGATCTCGCGTCCCCATCCGACAGTCAGCTCATCGATCGCGATTACAATATCATTCCGCAGCACATCAAAGCCGCATTCCACGCTAATGGTATCGGATGCCACAACCGTATCCGCCACATTTATACTCCACAAATAGTATCTCAGGCATTCGGCCACGATCCGGATCAGGTTGATCCTGCTCAGCTTTCCGCTTCCAAACAGCCGGTGCGCGGCTTTCACAACCATTGCCGCTTTTCTCAGGCTCCCGAAATCGCTCGTAACGGACAGGATATCCTCTTTTTCCAGGTCAAACTGTTCGAGGTAGGCGTTAAAAGTGTAAAACGTCGACGCCGTCTTCAGCGTATCGATATAAAAATCCACCAGGCTTTCCGCCATGTCATCATCCGTCACTAAATCGAACAAAAACCTGTCTTTAACCTCACGCACGCCATGAGCCGCAATCGACGTTGCATCAGAGCCGGGCGTGTCCGCCTGGTAACCGGAAGAGTCCTCATTACCCGATGTCCAGTCCCGGTCATAAAACAGGTTAATGGTATTGATTATATCCGTGACTTTCTGCCTCCTGGCCTTGAAGCTCTTTAACTGGTAATCACCTGCCGTCAAAACCCTGTCCGCAGATCCCCAGTCCTCCATCTTTTCCCGTACCGCAAGTTTAGCCTTCCCAATGTTCCAGTAAAGCCTGGTGCGCGTCTGAAGCTGGAGCTTTTTGATAGCCTCCCGGATGGTTGATCCTGCCCTCAATATCCCGTCGATTGTATAACCCAGGGTGGCCAGCCTGGCCCCCGCCGCTGTCATGGAGTCCACATAGCCGGAGCCTAATCCCCCCCTATTTCTCAGGAGATATTTATAAACATGATCCGGACTGGTGATCACAGCGGACGGAGTCCCCGTATATGTCCCGCTTCCATCATCGATCAGCCCGGTCACGCTACAGGTCACATCATCCGAAAAAACCCTCTCCCGTTTTCTGTACTCAACGTCAAAAAAGGCGTGCAGTATATACACGTTCTTATTGTCATGGGTCCCCGTGTAAGTAATCCTGATATCCCGGTCCGTGAACCAGCTCCAGTCAAAATTAACGTAGCTCGTAATATCAAACAGGTTAACGTTTGACTGAGTCGGGCTGTCCAGGTTCGTAACCTGCAACGCCGCGTTGTCTGTCACCAAAGGGTTTACATCGTCTGACGCTTTAACCGCTGTATTATTATTGTTGACTTTCCCTGACGACGTAACAGAGGCAGTTACACCGGAATAGTTATTCGATACGGCCGAGTTCACTGTGGCCGCGATGGTGACATTAGTCGCGCGTACAGATCCGCCCACAACTCCAATACCAATTGCCTTCACCGTTATTCCGAATTCATTGCTCGATGAATAACTGCCTACTCCGATGGTGTGCGTGCCGTTGGAAAGCTCCAGATCGGCCATCAACCAGGACATTCCGGAATGACGTAAATGACATTTTGCTCCTGACAGATAAACCGTGACTGTGATTGTGGCATGATCGAATTTTTTCAAACCCGGAAATGTGCTGTTTTCCGTCTGTCCGACCTCTCCGGATTCATAGGCATAAAGCCACTGCCCGAAAGGGACTGCCGGGGAATACGTGGTAGTTGTGGATATCCCCTCGCTTGCATGACCGTGCTCCACGTCATTTGCGGTCACATCCGGATCTGTAAACACGTGCCCGTGTTCACCGCCGACTGCGTGCGAATGCTCATGATCAATATCCACCTCAGCCGTAAGGTCCGGCGAATCATCAGGATTCGGCTGGCTCAGCCTCCCGATGTTCCCGACCCCCTCAATCCACACCTGCACATAATCATTCGCGAACACTCCGCTTTCCCAGTGCTCGACAGCCAGATATGCCTTAATAATCTCTCCCCGGTCAGGGTTCACCGTCGCCTGCTTGAGCGACAGTAATGGATAGCTCTCGTTTATCTTGGCCGCGGTTGCCAGGTCCGCCGCGTCATACGCGTAATACGGCTGACGCGCGGTATTCTCCGAATTCACGCTGTCAAACTGCATCTCCAGGAAGGTGCTGCCCTGGGAGAATTGATAGGAATATGGTTTTTCGCTGAAAATAACCTTAGCGGGATCGGTTGAAGGATAGGCCGTATAAATCCCGGCCGGTGCGGCAAATCCTCCCACTTTGACAGCGCTTACCGAGCTTACCGGACCCTTGCCCACAAGGTATGTATGGTCTGTGATAAGCTGCACGACCTCATCCCTGTCCAGATGCTCGCTCGCCGTCGTGGTCCAGCCCCGCTGAGAAACCGTAAAAGCCGTCGCCGTCCTGGAGGAATAGCGGATCTTCTCCTCCCCGATCTGGATCGTTCCGCTCGCTGAAAAGCCCAAATCATCAAGATTTTCATTAACCCCTATGTTTGTACTATTAGCCAGGATACTGCCGCTCAGCGTGGCTTTTGGGGCCGTTTTCGCGCAGATCAGAGGAACCTTTGAAACGGTACCGAAAACCAGGTCGATCCCCTTGCCGATATCCGCTGTCAAGGCGTTCGGATAATCCGAAATCTTCAGCTTGTCATTCAATTGCCGGTCATAGAGCAGAATTATGGAGACCAGGTCCAGCCGTAAAAGCCTGCTCGCTTCATCGTATTCTATGGGGTCCTGGATAACAAACGTGTCGATCAGCGCCGCGTCGCTCTCGCTCAGTCCGTCAAACCACTGGTAAACATCAACCAGCACATCTTCCGGGTCTTCCTCCAGGAAGTAATCGCTGAAGGGATTGTCCCCGCCGTTCCACAAAGTCAACGTAAGCTGCCGGATCTCCGAGGTCGCTATTATCTCCGCGTCACCGCCTGCCATATCATTCAGCTCTCCCCAGTCTTCGATCAGCGCGTCCGTTTCAAAGGACAGTCCGTCCGCAGCCCCCAGGGCCTGATCGGAAATATACTTGTCCCCGGCATATGGAAAGTGAAACACCGCCCACTGCCTCGGCGATCGTGCCGCCGCGCTCATGGCTGATTCAAATGGTGATGATAAATCCGTCCTCAACGCCTTTTACTCCATGCTCTTTGCTCTATGCCCCATGCGCTTAGCTCTCTGCCTCTAAAAGTAAAGTTCCTTTGAACCTTCCTGGAGGATCTTCCTCCAGGTCCATCGGATTCGTCAAAAGCCGCACCGTAAACTCAGTGCCGTCCTCATCCGTATATGTGAAAGTGTTTAACGCCCCGTCACTCACAGTATCCCACCAGTTAACCAGGGCGTCCCTTATTGTCTGATCCAGCAGCACCAGATTCAGCGGAAACCGTTGCCAGGTCACTCCCAGGTCTTCCACCTGCAGAGATCCCGCCGCGGTCCTGTCCACTACCTGTGCTTTTTGCTTTGGCCGCCTCAGCGGATAATTAACATACCCGTCCAGCTCTATGTCCGATTCACCCTCTTTTGAAAATTTGGGATTGCTCATCAGCTTCTATTTTCTGTCCTCGTTTGTTCTTCAATCAGGTTCGCGATATCCGACCTTGACATCTTTTCATTGATATTCAGATTAACCGTATTCCCGCCCTGGCTGATCGTGGCCGAGGCTGTTCCTCCGGATGTTCCGCTTTCAGTTGACCCGGAGCCCACACCGGCCTGAACGCTTCTGAGCCTCTCCAGGCTGGATATCAATCGTTCAACTCCATCCACAAAAGGCTGATCATAAAGTTGAACATGCACGCCGATCTGCGATCCGTCCAGGTTGGCTATCCCCTGGCCTATCTCGGCAAAACGCTCCATCATCATGGCCTCTTTTTCCTCCAGGTCGCTTACCATCTCCCCGGCATGCCATTTAAGCTGGCCCAGCCAGTCCGCCTGTGCCTGAGCCCCTTTTGAAAATGCCTCCTCCTGGATCTTCTCTATCCTTGCGAAAAGCCACTCGTTGATATCCTCGATATTAACCCCTGCGTCCTTCCATGCCTTGGCCTGCTTGGTGATCTTATTGACCTCCTCCCGGTAAAACCCTTCCGCGTTGATCCCGGCCTCGTTATACATCGCCTCAATAGCCTGCTGCCGTTTTTCCGCATCGCTCTTTTGCAGGTCCATCAGCTTTTTTACTTCATCCGCAGCGCCTTTGGCCGCCTTGCCCTGGTCTTCCAGGTCTTTAATAAGCTGTTGATGAGTTGGCTCAATTTTTTTCCACAGTGCAAAAATTGTTTCCCATGTATCATTAATGTCTTTGATTCCACCCCTTACCCATCCGTTCACCGTATTATCAGCTTCCTTGGCCCATTTGGCCCATGAGCCAAAAGCCTTTTCTCCCACTATGGGCAATTTTGATAACTGTTCGAGCAGCAATGATGTGCTGTATGTAATTGATCTTATAGTCCAGTTGAGGGTAGTTGCAGATCCGGTGATTATTTGGTCAATTGCCATGCCAACCGTTAAAAATACCTTTCCAATTCCTAAGCCGATATCTTTCCATCGAGCCTCATATCGCTGGATTTTCTCTGCTACAGAGTCAATATCTTTACCAACTCTATCAATAATATCTCCCCCGGCTTCAAGGGTGGCATTTAAAAAAGCCTGTTTTCTCTCTGCCTCGGTCAGTTGGCTCGCAACTTTACCAATTTGTTGAGCATACCTCTCGTTTGCCTCTTCAACTTTAACGATAATGCCCAGGTTATCCAGAATCATCCTGCTCTGTCGGCCAACGGCTAATGTAATATCCGAAAATGCCTGTGTAACAGTCTGTCCTGTCACTTTTGCTGATGCCCTGGCGACAGCCATTAATTCTGATATTTTATCAGCCTGGATTCCTAAACTCATGGCTGTGCCAGCTTTTTCGATAAGCGTCATTGTATCAATGGTGCCTTTTGATACTCGCTTTAAATCAGATATTATTTTGTCCGCCGCTATGCCATGTGATGCTGCCATGTTAGCGAATGCTTGCTCGCGTTCCCTGAACTGTGCGGCCTGATATGCCATGTCGTAAGCTTTCTTAAGGGCTAAAGCTACAGCCGTTATCTCGACCCAGGCAGCTTTTGCCTTTGCCCAAGTATCCTGCAGTCCCTGAGAGAAGCTTTTTGCCGATTGCTCAGCCTGTTTAAAGCCTCGCTCGGATTGACCGGCAAACTCCTGCACCTTTTTCCTGGCCGCATCCGTGGCCGCCTCGATAATCAGTTTTACTTTTGCTTCATCAAACATTACCTTTTCCCTTGCCCTGAGCCTGTCGAATGGGTTTCCGCCCGCACCGCCTTTAAAACCTCTATCATCTGCAGCATGATTTCCTGCTGATCATATATCCCGCCTCTGTGCGGCAGATGTCCTCTCTCATAATGGTTGAACAAATCAAACGCCTCATCCGCCAGATCCCGGTCAACTGACCCGACCGGGCACTCATAAAACCGCTCCCCATCGATCTCAACATAAAGCTCCTGGTTTTCCTTGCGCCCTAACCTTGGACATCGTCTGTGCTTATCGAGCCCTTTTCGTCTGCACTCGCCGCAATCGTGGAGCTTTCCTCCAAGGCTGAGGACTGCGGCGATTCTGAGTTTTTTCTGGCATCTCCGCACAAATAGGTCAGTTCGGATATCCTGGTGTAAAGATCAATAGCGTCACCTTGGGTAATGGCATCCACATCAAGGTCTTTACAGGCCATGCCCAGAAGCCTGTCCATAGCTTCATCCCTCTTCTCTTCATCCAGCTCCATTAGCTTGCCCAGGACAATGCCCTCTTTTCGGAGCTGCTTTATTTCTCCCCTGGTCAATCCCCGAACCTCGATTTTCTCAATATCCATGTTTTGCTCCTTTCAGTCGCGATATGCGATCGGTGGTCTGTGATGTGGGTTTTAACCCAAATCGCAAATCTCATATCCCACATCGCATTGCATTACGTTAATGCAATGCTTAACTCGTCATCCCCGCTGCTCATTGCCAGGTCAAAATCCAGCCCCAGGGTCCTGATCCCCTCTCTGTCAGCGGGCGAGATCCCGGTGTACCTGACAGCCGGAGCCGTAATCGTGGCAATGTTCCCTGCCACACTCCCGATCGTGGCTGTCAATGCCCCGGTTGTTCCGGATCTCCAGTCCCCGAAAAAGTCCTCCGTGGCCACCAGGACCATCTCCGGATCAAGGCTTCCTCCCGGCTCCCTGTTGGTGATCACAGCCGAAAGATGCCCGCTCGCGGCGTTCGCCGACGGCCTCAATGCCACCTTGTTTTTCAGGGCAAGGTCCAGGTTCTCTACAATTGCGGAGTAGGACGAAACCTGGAAGCTCGCATTCATGAACGGCTGAGGAATCGTTGCGTCATACGAACAGCCCGTAAGCAGGGCCACGTCCGTCACCGAAAAGTCCGCCGCCGTAAACACAAAATGGATCATAACCGGCTCGCCCGCCTTGAGCTTAAGGCTCATGTCGCCCCTGGCTCCCCACATCTTGTAACACACTCCGTCTTCATAGAGGGCCAGGGTAATGGATGAATCACCGGATGAAGCAGGGGCATATGTAACCGAAGTTACAGCGACGATCGTTTCACTCATCTTGCATGCCTTGAGCAAATCCCCGTATTCCGGAGGGGTGCCTTTGGTCCCTGATCCCTTCAGCTCAACATCAAACTCCAGTGTGGCCCTGCGCTTGCCCGACACCGATGCCAACTGGCTCAGGGTGGACCTCACCGGATTACGCCTGAACTGCTCGATCTCCGGGTTGAATTTAGGATTAAAAACCAGGAGGGCCTCGGCGTTTGTCAGGGTCTCCGCCGTCCCCTCCTCGCTCTCAAGCTTTGCCGCTATCTGCGCTCGTTCTATCAGCATTGTTATCCTCCTTTACGATGTTACCTTCTTTATCCATAACAACCGTTTTTGCCTCGGTTGTCCTAAAAGTAAGTTTTGCGGGTCTCTCTTTTTTTGCCATGATTACCTCCATGTTTTTCCCTTAAGCCTTGCACCATGAGCCTTATGCCTGGCGTTATGCGCTATACGTATAACGCCATCTCACCTCAAACTCACGGCTGAATATGGTCAGTGCCTTCGTGGCCGCCACACGCCTCACCCTTAAAGACCTGCACCTGATAATATTCAGCCCTAAGCTCGAAAAGTTCAGGCATGAAAGCACATCCTTCAGCATGTCATAAACGCCCTTTTCACCTGTCACCGGCCCCGTTGCCGCCGCGGAAGGAGATCTCACGTTCTTATGAGCACACATAACCGCGAACCGGCCTCCATGATCCGCGACATTCATGTTCCCGGTGTCGTCATCCCCTCCGGCATAAGAGACAACAATGGCCGGATACTGCCTGAGCAGCTTTGTAAGGTCGTCCAGGTTTTCCCAGGGCATCCGCTCGAATGTCTTTACATATCCCGCAAGCGTTTCGTCAGCCTGTAGAGCGCTCACGATCGCGTCCTCGATCTGTTCTATGCTGTATCCTGTATATCCCATAGGTCACACCTGCCTACTGCTTACTGCTTACTAAAAAATGCAGTATTGCATTTTTTATCTCTGGCCAGTCCTCATCCCTCACACCCAGAAACGGCCTCGCCGGGATCGCGGCCATCCGGCGGCCCGAGGCGATCACCGACCTTTCTCCGATCCCGAACTGATGAACCGCCGCGTAAACCTCATCCGTGCCGATCTCCATCCTGTCCGGGTACGCATCCGGATGAATAGAGCCCATAAGAATACGGTTCATGATCAGAATATCATCAGGGTTGCGCCCTCTTTTTGCCTTTTGCCGTTTGGTGGATTCCGCCAGGGGCTTCCAGGGAGTCCCGTCCGGAGCCCGGTGCTCCTCAAAATTCCGCTGCACGCTCTCATCAACGATCTCTCCGATCTCCCTCATCACCGGCGTCATGTCGGTCATGTGGGCCATCACCCGGCCAAACAGCTCCTGCATCTCGGAATCATCGATCTTTATTTCAACTAAAGCGCCTGCCATTTATTTCACTCCTCTTAATATCTTCCAGGCGAACCATAGTCTTTTCCGGAAAGGCATAAGCCCGATACTCCTGATCGTCTGCTTAAACCTCTTATCGGCAACCTTTCGGATCTTTTTGTGTACGCGACCGCTCATTAAAATCCGCTCATCTTATCCCTGGTGAATATCCGGTCGTTATAATCGATATCCACGGTGTTTCCCGTGTTAGTCTGAGCCGGTGTAGAGGCCCCCAGCTTGATTTTTCCTTCATTTACCTTTTCCAGAAACCTAATGGCCTCTTTATTCCGGTCCTTCCTGGCTTCCGGTGCAGTGTCATCCCGCCTGGAATAGAGATTATAAATGGCGATATCCACACTGACCTGCCGGATCTTTTCCGGTACCGGAGAGAGAGGAATTGTGTAACGATCCTGGCAATAAGCATCGATCGTGGAATCCGCGTCAGCAATGGCCCTGGTGACCTTATCGTTGTCAACTTCTCCGGCCCCTTCATCATCGGTCAACTGGATGAGAATAACCTCATCCAGTTGCTCCAGTATGTCCGATTGTGTGCAATACATTGCTTACTCCTGATCGGCCTGAATCTTGTCCCAGGCGGAGTCCCTGTCAGACGCCGTTATGCTGCGCCCTAAAATCGCCTCAATGGCTTCCACCTTCGGTTTGCCGCTGCCCGTTACCTCTCCGGCTTCAGCAGCCTTTTTCGCCGCCTCAATGATTTCCTCATCGTTCCCCGAAGATTTCCGGCCTTTGTCCTCGATAATTTCCACTGTCAGCATCGGTTCCGATTTCAGGATCTCCAGATCCTCTTCCGTGAACCTGTCATCCGGATACTCAACAGGAGCTTTCGGATGAGGCATTCCGCAGCGCCTGAAATTCTCCCGTTTACTCGATATTCGAATTGTCATCTGTTCCTCCCTTGCTTAATTAGAAGCGCATAAAGCGCTTACTCTATGCGCTTTGCCCTATGCTCCACGCTATAATCATCCCGCTCCTGTAGATCCATAGCTCATCTGCCATAGGCCGTATCCTCCCGCTGCCCTCGCCTCGGCACCGAACCGGAATTTTTTCCGCATGAAAACGTTGTCGCTTTCCTCAGTTGTCTGCTGAACGAATACAGGCGCCTTCCTCTCCTGGTAAATGAACGGTTTCAGAGGCCTGTTTGTCACGTGCAGAAACCAGGCTGTGGAGCTCGTCAGTCTCGGATTTACGAGCAGCGTGGCCGTGCCCTTATAAGGATTGGGGGATTCATCGGTCAGCTTCTCATTCTCCAGGAGCAATCTGCCAGTCGCCTCGAGGGCAGGAGGAACTTCCAGAAGATCCGGAATGAGACCGAGCGGCCTGCCTTCATCATCGGTAAAGCTCATAATGGCCAGTCTTGCGGCTCCATAGCTTGCGGCAGCAGCGGCCGTGGTCGCAGCGGAAAGGGCTGCGGTACCTTTGTTGCTCACGCTTGACCCGGCCACCTCGTGATCCGTGTCGTAGAAGTACTGTCCGTCATAGCAGAGATTTGTAAAAGAGTTATTCTTTAGATCAGCGTCTATCTCATCGGGAAGCTGCTTGGCGCTGAATCCCGCATCCTGGGCCTGAGGTGCGTACATCCCTATATTGTCATCCTCAATATCATTTCTGTCCACTTCGACCGTGGCCTCCCAGTCATCATTCACGACCGTGTATTTAAATGCTTTGAGGGCTTTGAGCACCTTATCGCCTAACCACTTGCGCATTTTGGGAAACCGGCTCAGCCACGTATAATCATTCTGGCCTGATCCGCTCGGCACCTTCATGGTCGTTTTTTCCCACAGGCTCGGCGCGGCATCGAATGCCTTGTTGAATGTGGTTTTCAGATTGATGAAAACCGCTGTAAGATTTGATTTATTAACTAACATTTCCATTCCTCCTTTTTATTAGTTGCTTGTTATCTATTTATTGACCTCTGATCTCTGTCTTCCGTCCTCTCGTTTTACGATGTCAGCAGCTTCTTTGTGTAGGTAATCCATGCGGCCAGCATGATCACATCGTCCGTGCCCAGGGTCCCGTCTTTAGGCTGGATTGTCAGCTCCATCGCCGCAGGATAGGCTGCCAGATTTGCCAGCGCCAGGGTCAGGGTTACATGCTGTACGGTCTTTGCCGTTGCATCGCCCGTCATGGCGTCCGTGTCCCCGCCGAAATCGGCGTCCGCGTCGTAAAGGGCGTCCACCACGTTGTTATATGCCACCACGGTAAACTTGGTGGCATCAGCTCCAGTGGCCCCGGTCTTTGCCGCCAGGATATGAAGCGTCATATTAGCCGTAATGTCCGCGTCCGGAGGGACTAGCACCTTTGTTCCTACAGGCGTGGGCGTGGCGTGATTATTCCACCGGATGCCCAGGCCTTTGGCTGTGACGCAGAATCCCGGTGTAGGGTCAGCTCCGTCTGAAAATGCTGCCAGGGCAGCGCCCGCGTCAGTGATTGTCGGCATGGGAATATTAATGATTCCCTGGGCGCTCAAAAGGCTCTGATAAATCTCCTGGAGGGCCGCCTCTACTTCCGTCTGGTCCGTGAAGGTGCCCGCATCAGCAATGCTTATTGCGCTGGCAGCGTGCGCTCCGCTTCCGTCCGCGATATGTGTGGCCACGTCGGCCTGCTTTATGGCCGGTTCAATATCAATCCAGGCATGTGTGGTATCGATGTATTCGGCAATAATGCCGCAAAATATGTTATGGGTCACATTGCCGACTAGATCGACCGTCTGGTCATCCACCAGGAACACATTATCTCCCACATTTGCCTGGGAGATGGCCGTCCCCATAATGCATTTAACCAGACCGCGCCGCCTGATTACGCAATCAAGATCCCCATCTGATCCGCTTGAATTGTCTTTTTGCTCGGTCGCGACACCCATAAAAATCTGTCCGGACTCATCGGCGCCGTCTACCAGGTACCCGTCCGCGTTCACGCTTACAAGGGCGCCCCCGTAAATAAGATCCCCATCATCGACAGGGACCGGGATCTCGACCCCGTCCTTGAGTTCTATCTGTTTATCTGCTGATAATGCCGTCATTTCCCATCCTCCTTTTCGCGCACAGCGCATGGCGCATGGCGCATAGATTTATTGGTTTTATGCTTTGCGCTCTATCCTATGCGCTAAGCGCTTAGCCCCCCATACTGCTTGATGTCCTCAGCCGTATTCCCGAACATCTTTGCCACATTGAGCACGCTCTCATCCGTCACGATGTCCTCGGCTTTTGTCTCTTTCCCAGGAAGATCCTGCACCGGAACAACTACCGGAGCCTTGGCCACGAAGGTCTTGAATCCCTCCAGATCCCTCTCCGCGTATTCCGTGGCCCATTCCTTTTGATCCGGTGTGATTTTCCCGCTGGCCATAGCTTTCGCCACTATCTCATCCGCGTCGCGCTTTCTGAGATCCTTTTGAATCTTATCGAATTCCTCCCGAGAGACCGTACCCTTGCCGCCTTGTTTAAGCGCATGTATGGACGCTACGACAGTCGATACACTGTCATCTCCCTTGAGTTCCAGGGCCTCTATCACCTCCTTGGCAATGACCTGAACTTCCTTCGGTTTTTCGGCAACCTGTTTTTCCAGATCCTTGTTTTTGGCTGTGATTGTCTCTATGGCCTCTATAACCTGGTCCTCTGTCGCCTCGGCTTTAAGGCCGAGCTTTGCTATCAGTTTTTTCAAAAAATCCATATCCGTTCCCTCCTTTTTCTCGAAATCCGCTCCCAGCTTTGCCAGGATCGGTGTTAAATGGTTAATTTTCGGTGCGTTGGTGAGTGCCACCGAATGCACGCCTATTACACGATTATCGCTCTTCCTCACCAGGAACACCGGGGAGAAATAGCGGTATTCCCCTTTACTTACGTAATCAGCCGCCTCCTCGACCCAGGTTACTTTTGCCTCGATTCCTCTGCCATCAACATACCGCAGCTCCGTTATCCAACCGGCAGCCGGAGCCTTCTCGCCTTCAATTGTGGAATGCTCATAATCGATGACCAGGTCATTTCCCCGTTTGGCAAAATACCCGGCCACGGCCTCATACGCCTTTTTATCAACAAGGAATTTGCCCTCATTATTGAGCTCATTCCATCCCTCTTTAAAAAGCAGGAACCAGTCAGGCGCGTTACCCGTAGCTTTAATAGCCCCGATTATTATTCTTGCCAGATACTTTTTCATCACGCCCCCCTAATCAAAAATAGCGTTAACCTCTTTGGAGTACTGCTCTCTCAATTCTCTCGGATATTTATTTAAATCCGGCTGCCACTTGTCGATTCCTTCTTTGCCCGGATTGTATCTCCAGCCCTCATCCGGTTGTTCTTTTACCCCATGTGTCTCTTCCGTAAACCCTCTCTGCTCCATTTGTCTGAGTGACAGTGTTTTCACGTAGCACCGGCATCCGAAACCGTTTGGAGGATACCATTGATCCCAGAAGGGATGATCCCTATGAAAAACCTTGCCGTGCTGAGCACCGTGATCCGGCCTCGTGACCGCGTCCATGATCGCCATGTATTGCCAGTAAACCCTTGTAACAGACTCCATCATCTGCTTGTGGCGGCCCGTGCTGTAAGCCGTCTGAAGGTTGCTGCGATATATCGTCTCCAGCCTCCAACCTGTGAGCCGCTTCCGGACTGTGCCGTCCGGCATTTCGATCTCTGCACGATCACCCTTCGGAGCGAACCAGCCCTTTTTTTCCAGCTTTTCTCTCAGCTCTTTTTTAAACTCTCCCAGGCTTTTCCCTCCGGAAATCGCCTTATCAACCTCATCCCGGATATCAATAAGCACATCCATCGCCGTTACCCTGGCGACGGTAAAGGCCCGGATCTGCGCCTGCTGCCATACATCCCTCCAGGAGGCCGGAGATATCTTTAAACCCTTCTCCCGGGAGAATTTGATCGCCTCTAAAAACGGCAGATTTCCGTACTTAACTTCTGGCATCAGTCCTCTTCACCTTCCGCTGCAGCGGACCCGGTCAGCCCTGCCGCAAAAATCGCCCTGGTAAGTAGCTCCTGAAACTCTGTGCCGTCCATCTCCGGATACATCTCGTATAATTTGGCCCCGATCTCCTCAAAGCTTTCCGCGCCCTCGATCATCTCCAGAACCGGCGCGAGGAGCGCGGAAATGGCCTCCTGTGCGTCGACGGCTCCCTGGATCGATAGATTGTCTATGTCCTCCTGCCCGAAGCGAACGTCGCTGCTTTCTTGCCCTGAGCCTGGTCGAAGGGTTGCAGCTATTTTGAAAAATTTATCCATGAGTTTCTCTTTTGCGCTTTGCCCCATGCTCCCTGCACGCTGCCACCCTCTGACAACCGCCTCTCCCTTTTCCGGCTCCGGAATGTTAAATTCCTTGCGTATAAAAGACACCGGCATTTCTACTCCCCGGTCCAGCAGGTTGCCTATCCAGGTGGATTTTTTCTCCAGGTCCTCTTCTTCTTCCCACACCGGTGAGTACCCTGGGCAGGGTGTATCCCAACCGAAATTAAATCCGACCATTGGGCGGATAAGCTGATACCGCACCGTAGCGGCTACTGCCCTGGTGTCCGCCTTGGCCAGGTCCAGCCGGACTTCATTATGAGTTTTTGAGGCTGCATATGATCCTTTGTCTCCTACTTCCGCTGTGAGCGTCTGGCCTAAAAGCGCTTTGCTCATGGCCTTGTCACAAAATTCTGCCATCCCTCTGAATGGATTATCTCTTGTGCTCGCCTTAACCGCCTCTATAAACTCGATCTCCGTATTCTTGGAGATAATCCCCGCCGCGTCCGAGCCTAATGATTGAATCGCTGCTATAAGTGCGTCCTTGTCATCCTTACTCGCTCCTGAGTCATATTTGCCCAGGCGCAAAGGCATCCCGAATACTTCCAGGAAGGCGACCCAGTCCTTTAGGGAATAATTCTTGAACAGGTACATCCAGGCGCACACCCGGTATATGGCCGACTTAACAGCGTGCCCCGCCTTGCCGCCGTATCTGTGAAAAAGGATCTTCCACGCCGGGATCTCCGCGCCCATGAGGTCGGCGTCCGAGAGTAGCCTGGGATATTTCCGGAGATATCCGGTCTCATCAGTGAATACAAATCGTTTTTGTTCGATGAATTCCAGCTTCTCAGGCATGGCCTGGCCGCTTGAAATGTCCCAGTGGATTTCCAAGGCTGAAAAGCCCTTGCCCACACCGTCCTGAAGAGCAGCCAAAGTATCATCCCAGTCTGTTGTATTGCCGAAATACTCCTCTACGAATTCGGCTATATTAACGTCCCGTTTATCCTCTGTGGCCGGTGTCACCTTAAACTCGATGTCCAGGATGGCGTTCCGTCTTTTTTCCGCCTCTCCCAACAGATGGGTATCCTTCTCCTCCATCTGGTCAAATAATTCCGCCTGGCGCTGCACATTACCTGCGTCCGCTTCCTTCAGAAGTGTTGTCAGGCTTTCAGGTGTGAGCCCGGCGCTCACATAATCACGCCATGTGTCCAGTATTGGAGCCGCAGCCAAAGGCCTCCTCTCCGGCATCTGTCGTTTCGGGATCTCACGCCCGAATTGATCGTATAATGTCACCATCACCACGTCCCCTTTTTGGAGAATCGTTTCTTTGATACACTTCGATATTCAATCGGCCCGCCGCCCATATGCTTGCTTTTATACCAGCCCAGTGCCAGGCAGATCGCGGCATCTCCGTGCCGTTTAAATCCGGCATCCTTTGTGTCCTGGACCTTCAACCTTGGAAGTTTGATAATGCCGTCTATCAGCTCCAGGGCGCGAATATCATTCATGACATCAGCGTCTCTCATTAAATTTATTGTCTGGTCCGTGAATGCGTCCTGGAAGCTCCCCATATTCTCCCGGTACCAGGCGTCATTCAGCGTCACTTCCTCTATCAAATCTCTCCCGTATTTATCCGCCGTATACTCCGCCAAGGTCTGGCCGTTTCCCGTAGCGTCCATTGCACCGCCCCTGAACCTCGGCAAATGATCAATCATGAACCATATAATCTGTTCCTGCTGCCTGGTCGGAACATTGTGCATCTCAATCAAAAACGGACATTTGCGTGTAAGGTTCTGCTCGATGGATAACGGCCCTGTCACGGCAAAGTCACCGTGCCTCGCATAGTCCGATCCGAACACATGATCCCTCGTTTTATCTAACTGCTCCACTAACGGCTTGAGGTTTATCCTTATCCACTCCGCACACCATGATATCCGATATGCCTCACCTTTAAGGGCGAAGTCATTATCAAGGGCAAGCCGCAGGATCGGCCTTTCCTCTTTCATGCAGTTTTCAATCAATATCCCCGGTATGGCCACGCCTGAGCCTTCCCTGGGTATTGCGTCCAGCTCCTCTTTCATCGCCGCCTTATTGGCCCCATAGGCCCCGCGAACTCGCTGATACCACTCCTTTTTCCCTTCCGGAGTGGGTGTCCATCCCTTCACCATGCACACCCGCTCATAAAGGCCGTTAGCCACTGCATCATCAAAGGTCACCCGGAATATCTTAAACGCGAAAAGCCCGGCCCTTGTGTCGTGGATGAGTTGATTAAACGGGTTTTTATCGCCATTGTGTGTACTGATAATCCGTATATCACCGCCCCAGATGATAAGCGCCAGGGTTGAATCTATAACCGCCTGCACATTGAGATGAAATGCCACCTCATCAATATTGACCTTGCCCTGGAGACCCCGGATACTCGCCGGTCGCGATGACAATGCCACCTGCTGATATCCAGAAGCGTAGCGGATTCGATACGACGTAATGTGCTTTGACGACCCGTCCGGCTGCTGATCTTCGAAAAGAAAAACCTCAATACCCTGCCACCCATCGGCCATAGCAGACGCCATGACCTTTGCCATGTGCGCGGCATAACCGATATATTCGAGTCCCTTTTCCTTTGTGTCTCCGATGTAATAGATATTATCTCCACCTGCGCTTTTTTTGCTCGATGCCGTGATCGTATCGTCAAGGGCAGTCGCAAAGGTAATCCCGGTTCGCCGTCCTTTCTCTGCGATATTGAGAGGATACGTATGGATCTGTTTTATCCATTCAGCCTGATGCTTCATGAGTACACCGTCGCTCAAAGGGTCGTATCCTTCAGGGATTTCCCTCACGCTCGGCGGTAATTCATCCCAACTCAGAATTCTCTCAACATCTCCTGGCCGATTAGCCATTAAACCACTCCTAAAACCTTTTTGCGCCAGAACTCCGCCTGGTCTTCGCTCATACCCTGCTCGGTTGCCGCAGCCTCAACAGCATTGGCCGCATCCTCCAGAGCCCTTTTTCGTATCTCATCGTCCCTCTTGACGTTAGTGGTTGCGGCCCGCTCCAGCCTCTCTATGGCAATGGAAAGATCCTTAATCATCTTAGGCGGTACCGGTTCCGATCCCTCCGCCATCTCCATCGTGGCCTCAAAGGCCAGGCTCCGCACCATCTCATTCAGAAGTTTGCCCACTTCCCCCTGGGGTTCGGCCCCCAGCTTACCGATCCACATCTTTGCCACTTCCCTGGACTGTCTGAGCTTTGCACCGACCTCCTCCATCCTGACCGCATACCGGTTAACCGACGACTTGCTCACACGATCTGGATGCCCGTCCTCCTCCAAGATCGCGTTAATGCGTTCGGTTGCCTCCATTTGCGTAACCCTCGGATCGCGTAACAGCTCCTGGAGCTTTTCCCGGATATCTTCCGGAAGCCTGGCAATACTTGATCTCTGAGCCATCATGCCTCCCTCGGCCTGGGCCGCTTTACGCCCGGCACCATGACCCTGCCGCAAGCAACATCCGACCCCCGTGATGTCAATGTAGCGACCTGCACGCTCACCACTTCCTCAATTGTGACAAGCCCTTGCTCTTCGAGCCATTTCAAGTCTGTCCTCACACGGTCACGGCTAACGGCATGTCCCAGCTTTTCGAGCACCGACTGGATCACCGACTCGTTCATGGAATACCCGGCGTCTTCCTCCAATATGCGCAGGATCACCAGTCGCCGGTCCGAATCGATCAATTCCGCATACATGTTCATGGCTAATTCCCCTTGTTAATCAGATGTTCGTTTATCAAATCCACGGCCCGGTTAATGCCCTGTAGCCTGCCCTTTGTTTCACTCAATTCCTTGGTCAAGGAGCGTATTTCCTTACTTAGATCACTGAATTGCGCCTGGGACGGCAGATTCTTCAATTCCGCCTTCAGACGGATAATATCCTTTTCATTTTTACTGACCTGATCGCTTGCTGATTCAATTCGTTTCATGGTTGCCTGGTGTTTCCGGTTGATCCACAGATATAAGGCAACAATAATGTTAAAGGCCCACTGTGCGATCCCCAGCCAGAATTGCATCGAAGCGTAATTCATCCGTTATTTCCCCGTGATCATGCTCACAACCTTGTTTTCAATCCCCTTTTTTTCAGCAGACCTCCCGATGATCCACACCCCGCAGACACCCGTCCAGGCCCACCAGAATTGATCAGGAAGCGACAATTGCGGCAGGTCCTGGCCATTGATATAGGCAATGATCGGAAAGGCCACGTGGACAAGGAAAATGAAGGCCAGCCCGGCATAAACAATGGTGGGCCGTGCCCGTTTGGTAAAAGAATCCCCCTGGCTCATTTCAGACACAATTATTGAGCGCTGAGCCTCGATCAGGTTGTTTTCTCTCTGCTGTAAAAGCTCCTGGAGCTGCACCTGGGCCTGCGCTTTCTCCGCGTCCGTCATTTTCGGTGGAAATATCCTCTCGATAATCGACTTCGCCGCATCAGCAACCGACCCTAACCCCGTAATGTCAAATCCCATAACGCCCCTCCCGTGATTTGTCTGATTTCTGGCTGCCGTCTTCCGTCGCCTGGTTTTTCATCTGCTCCTCGGTAAAATAATTCTCCGGATCGTTGAAAAACCCCTCCGGCACTTCGAGAGGCATGGGTCCGAATGGTGTGACGACAACGGTATAAACCGTCTCCGGCGGGCACTTAGCGCATTCGGTCGTCTTGCACCCGGTCCCAATCGCCATGATCAAACCAGTCAGAATCAAAAACTTAGTAATTTTCTCCATCCGTTTTCTCCTTCCGTCATTCCCGCGCAGGCGGGAATCCAGGTTTTTCCCCTTTGCTCCATGCTCCCTGCTAATCAATGGCCCTGTATATCCAGCCCTTTAAATATTTTGGCTGATTCAGATCCGCATAATACCTAATCGCCCTCAGCTTCAGCTCTGCCAGAAGCAGAGCCGGATCAGGGTGCCTGTTAACCGCGCCGATCGTCTCAGGCCCCATAATCCCGTCCAGCTTGATGATGTGGCTGGATCTCATCACTGCAAACTGCAAGTGTATATGAGCCTTTCCCGGTCCCATATTCACAGCCAGGTCAAACACCTTGGCCGCGATTTCCGGATCTTCAATCTTTCCGTATCCGTATTTCTCCCACCAATCCTTGCGATAAATTTGTATGGCCTGATCCCTGGTGAGGTTTTTAATGTCCATGTCCGGATAACTTCTTTTCGAGATCCCGAAATTAGTCTCCCCTCCCGGATCATCCGGATCGTTAATATACCCGCCTTCATGTTCGAGAACTTTTTCAACTGCCTTTAAAAACTTCTCATCCATCCGATTATCCTCTCATAAATCTGTCCGATCTTTTTCGCCCAGGGCACAGGTAATCCCGCATCACATAATCGACAGAAGACGTGAAGCGGATTCGCAATATGCTCTCGCCATGTCTTAAACGTCATGGCAGTACTCCAAAAAAAAGCGGCTCAGTGACTTCATCATGAAGTCTCTGAGCCGCTCAGGGCTGCTGTTTCCCACAGAGGTCTTATTCGTTTAAATGGAACTTACATCAAAATTCCCGAATAAAAGCGGAGCGCCCAGGCCCGCACTCTGTCCTAATTTTTACAAATATTTTACAGGAAAATTTCCTGATGTCAAATGTTTAACAAAATTGTCTTTATTGAATTTAATCATCTTCTTACACTTACCGCAATAAAACGCTAAATGATTAAAGCCCTCAGTATCCGCGTCCCATTCTCCGATCTCAACTTTATGAATCGGGCAAAGAATAGAATACACTCTTTTTTTAGCCATATTATTCGATTTCATTATCATTGTCCGCAAAGAAGAAACTCATTTCAAATTCCCACTCCATATCCTTTTCTTCCTTAAAGCTGCTTTCTTCAATGTCTGTCAATTTGAATCGTATGCTATTATAGATTTTTAATGCCTCCTGTCTGCTGCAAAGGGATTCTCCTGGTCGCAATGTAAAGCCACACAACCGCCTTATGTCCTTATCCTCTATCAGGCCGGATGTCCTTACTGTTTTTTCCATGAAACATCCCGGAGGGATTTCTCCTCGTACAATCCTTATTGCTTCGTCTACCTTATCCATGAGTTTCCTCCTACACAGGCGCATCGCTCACCCGTGCCAGCAAATTAACCCGGCCTGTCTCCAAGATATATTCCGCACCTGCCGCAGTCACCCACTCGATATCGTAATGATACGCCCCAGGATCTACATTTTTTGTCTTTGCGGGCGTCACCGTCATCTCATATATCCCGCTCGCTCCCTGCGTGACCACATCGGCCTCCACGCTCACAACAGCATTTGCATCCGTGTCTGTTTTATTTGTTTTCAGCCTCAGCGTCACTGTATCGCCCGATATATCAGGCGTTTCCCCGTCCAGCGTGATTGTCCCGCTGAATTCTTTAGTAGTGCCCACATACCAGTCTGATAAAGACATTAATTCACCTCGTTTGTTAAAACCTGCTCAGTAATTGTATGCACAATATTTTCGCTGATCACAGTCGCCAGGCTGTCCTCGCTGATCGCATGGATAAGCGCCTGATTAGCCAGGGCATGGACCGGCGCGTCATCGGCAATGCTGTGCGCGTGCGCCTCTCCAAAAAACCGCACCATCTCGCCGGTCCTGGTGAAATCATAAGCAACACCATATTTTACTTCAGCTTCAAGCGGCACATCCTCAAAAACCATGATTCCATTGGCAACCGATATTCTCGACGGGATATTATCGTCAATAATGATATAGGGGTCGATCAGGACAAAGGCATTACTGTCATATCTGGTTAAAAAGGCATTGAGATATACAATGCCGTCCAGTGCGCTGGTAAACGTGACAGACAATTCCCTCCAGCCGTCATTGGCAAAACTGCCCGCCCCGGTCTGGGCATAAGCCCTGCTTGTCTGATCACCGGCATCGTCAAAATACTCCGCCTGTAGGTAGATATCATCCTGGTCCAGCTCGGTGTCCCAATTTTTAGGATATATTTTAAATGTGATCGTATGGACTCCAGCTTCGAGATATACGAACGGCTCGTCTATATCGCTGGAAAGGGGAAGGCAATATCCGTCGTTATATAGATATGCATAAGGATCGACCATCAAGGTCCAATCAGAACCGGAGTCCGGAGCAACCCAGTTTCCATTGCTCGAATCTATCGCCTGAACATCTCCGCAAGGATTTGTTATCATCCTGTATTTCGTATAATCCCCGTTAATCATGCAATTTTCTATCAGCCCAAAAGTCTGATAGCCAGCAATCCTGTATCCCAATGCCGATCCAGCATATGTCATTCCGGTTATGACGCTATCTCGAATCACGTTTTTCCCATGCTGAATTTGCCGAAAAAGATAAGCAGTATCTTTAATTGTAAGCCTTTTAAATAAACAATATCCCGCGACAAATGAAACATATGCACAGCTATAAATCGAGCAATTATCAAAAATAGTGTACCATCCCCTACAAACATATGCTATGGCGGCGAATATGCAACCCTCGAATTTGCCCCAATAAGTTAGATATTGGCCATACTGGCCAGATATAAAAGCGCAATCGACATAATGAGCATTCTGTCCTCCAGATCCACCATAAAAAGAATTAACGGAAACGCAGTTCGTCAACGGTTTATAGTGAGCCGAATGAACCCGCCCGATCCCAAGAAATAAAATATCTCTTGCGTATATTTCGTCTGAAAGAGAATAACAAACTGCAATCTGAGGATAAGAGTTAGAAGCAACCCCTGCAAAATCGTAAATTCCCCAGGTCATATCTTCATTAAGGAACTGGATATTCCTCGACAGCATCACCACTATCGCCCCAACGTTAGATACAATATCAGGCCCAGCCTCTACAACCGTTATCGGTGTCCTATCGTTTCCGCTATCGTATGTACCCACCGTATCGATCTCATAGATATCTCCTTGCAAAGCCCAATTACTGTGACTCCCAAGAAAGGCATCCACATATATCTTTTGTCCTGATTGCCACTTGCTTGATAGATCTCCTGTTACATATAATGTCTGCCCGGCAGACCATGTCGCCGCCAATGTCGCTGTCTTCTGGTCGCCGTAATATTCCGGGTCTCCGCAGACCGTACATATGATGTTTGAAGTGTTTTCATTGAGCAGTCGCCAGGTTTCCGCTGCGCCATTAGCAAAAACGATCTTGCAAATATAATCTTTCGATAATGGTGACGCCAATGTCCCTATCCTGAAAGCCCCGCCGTCATGGATATATATAGCCTCGTTTGTGGCCTGCATATTTAAACCAGTATCCATATCGGTCGCAAAAATAAGTGCGCCTCCGGATTGAATGTCTATCTTGTTGATATCTGTAACTATATCATTAACATTGTACGATACTTCATGCCAAATATTTACAACATCACCACTGGCATTGGGCCATCCACCGCCGCCCCATGTATTCGGATCGTTCCAGTCACCGTTCTGTGTAGAGGTATAAGTTGCCATTACGCCGTCTCATCCCCGAAATACTCGTCAAAAAATTTCTCCCCCGGAAACCCGATCCAGTTCCATTCATGCTCATCATCCATCACACGATGACCATGCTCCGATGAGTATTGGATTTCCCTGTATTTTTTGCCCGCTGTAAACACCTGCTCATCCGGAAATCCCTCCATGAAACAGTCTTTTTTACACAGAAATTCCATCTCAACAATCCTTGTTAACTCTTTGTTAACTTTTTTACGTCCGTTATCGCGTAACTGACGTTCACAAATTTTCCCTTCCAGGGACATCTCACAGCGCAATACGGCTCTAATATTCTGATGATACGGCCCTCATTCGTTTTCCATCCGTATTTATCGCACGGCCCAACCCTGACAGGATCTCCGATATTAAAACTCATAATCCTGAACCTTGAACCTTGAACTTTGAACCTATTTTATCCGTCAGGCTCTCAATCCCTGTCTGTTTTTTAAACTCCACCGCCGTTATGCCGTCCTCTTCTGGTTTCCGGCCTGCTTTCTCCCTTTCACGTTGCCTCCGGTCCGCCAGATCCCGCTGCTCTTTCATCTCCCGCTCCGAGATCCCGATCATCACCTTAATCAGATAATTATTATTCTCCAGGGGGCGATCAAAATGCTTGTTGCATACAATTGTCAGGGCCTCCACGATCCCGGTCCGGCTGATCTTATATTTCTTCCGGTTAAAAACATATTCCTCGCTGTCAAACAGCTTTGCGAGCCCGGTCAATAGTCTCAAAATCTTTTTTCCCTTCATTCTTAATGGCGTCACGGAAAATAGCTCAACATACTCAAACGCTAATCGTGAGTGCTTCCCAAACACCGGCAGCAGCCGGATAATCTCAATCCATTCATTCTCAGCCTGTCCCTCCTGGGGATTAATCAGTTCTCCGCATTTTGTGCACCTGATCATTGCAATTTTCCTCTCAGTTTCCTGAATCGCTCCCTAAACTGCTCCCACTCCTCGGTCATATCTCTCAAGTCCTGTTCCGCCTGGTCAAACATATCATATATAACCCGCCAAAGACCCAACCCTGCAATAATCAGCAGCCCCGACATTATCCATGCCCTATTGTCCGATATAAACTGCATAACATCATTCATTGATTTTCTCCGTGCCCTCCGTGAGAGACAATTCCTCTCCGTTCAAAAACACAGTCGAATATTTATCCACTACAAACAACGGCCTCGCCTCCGCCTCCAGGGCCGCGATCCGGCGCTCATATTCCCGGAAATTGGATGATACATAATCATAGGCGATGAATATCAGCATCGCCGTAATTATGGCCAAAATCAGTATCAGGGTATTATGGATTGATATTTTCATCCTTCAATTCCTCAACGATCGATTCCACAACTTTTCGCTCGATAGTCCGGATAAACGCCGCAGCCGCCGCCCGATACATATCGCCATTGTCCCGGTCCACATTTTCAGTAGTTACCGGCGCAGGAACACCAGACATCACCGCCACTGAAGCCGTCGTCGGTTTAGTCTTTTTGCCGGTCTTTTTCATTCTTATCTCCCGAGCTGTCGCATTCTTGCAATCCTTACATCTATTTTCATGTCCGTCTTTCAGCGCGTTATTTACATGGAACGCATCAATCGGTTTTTCCAACCCGCATTTTTTGCAAACTTTTGTCTCCGGCATGATTTCCCTCCATTTTTCATCATGGCTGTCGATACGGTTTATATATATCTCGCATCTCTCGCAATTAAATGATCTCCATCCTGCCTTTGCCGCCTGTCCCACACATTCGCCGTCAATCCGGCAGTATATATATCGTTCTCCCTGGCCCTTTGTGGGATTAGCTTGCATCTAATTTTCTCTTGAATTCCTTTGAATTATTTGGACATGTCTTTGACGCTTTACATTTTTCACATTCACCCCATAATTCATCAGGGATTTTATTCTTTTTCATATGCTGTTCACAATTTTCTAAAAGTACTGCCAGAACGTCATATCGTGGCGATGTTTTCACCATTCATCTCCCCCTAAAGCGCCGTCAGGCGCGTTATATAAAATCTGTTTGCAGATTTTATTAACTCTCCTCCGTCAACAAGGTCACAGCCTCGCTCGTATCCCAATCTACCCGGATAATAATTTTCCGTTGAGGGTGCCAGTACTCGGACAATAATTTATAGGGCTCTCCATTCTTCTTAAATAGGTTCTGTCCCTTATGCAGCCACTTCGACTGGCTGATAATACGCAGTACCTGCATTGGAGATGGCGGCCCGCTATTAAAATGCCGCATCCACCTCTCCTCAAAATGTTTGGTCAGTGTCAGTTCCACTTGCCATGCTCCGTTCTACGATAGTAGACGCCACACCCCTTGCTCTCTGCCTTTTTCTTAACCACATTCACCAGGTGTGATAATTGCCGGTCATCCAGCCACCGGGGATGATCTTTTCCAAACATCTTAAAACACAGGCCGTAAAGCGTTTTCCGCCTGTATCCCATCTCAGCCCACATGGCGAATACCATTGCCACCTGCCGGTTATCCTCCTCCCGGAATTCATATTCGATATCCGGATCACCCTTTTTCCAGTCCCGTACCTTTTCCGGTACCGACGGCGCGAAAATCCTCTGACCTTTTTTCTGGAAATGAGCAAGCAGCTTTGCCCTCTCGCCCAGGGTCATATCGCTAAGCCCATTAATGTCATTTCCCTGCGCCCGGATCTCATTCATCAGGTTTAACCAAAGTGATTTATTCTCCGCATACGGATACCCCGCTGCATGCATCGCCTTATGTATCAAGGTATTCTGCGTTTTATATATGTCCGTAGCCTTTTTTCTTTTAATCATTAATTATTTCTCTGCGTCCTCTGTGCCTCTGTGAGAGATAATTTTTCTCAAATTACCTGCAAAAAACACTGTGCGCTATGCCCTATGCGCCAAGCTCATGCGTAAAAACCTCTTTCCTCTTCCTCTCAGTCCCAACCAGAGCAAGTCTTTCAACCGGCCATTTTTCCAGTTCATCCCAGTTTACCTTCTTTGATATTTCAAGCGCCTCTGTAAAGCCATGCTCCTCCAGCTTTTCCAGTACTCCCCTCGCTTTTTTGACCCGTTCCTCGATCTGAAAAAGCAGAGATCCATGCTTCAGTTCAACACGATCCTCGCCGTCAAATATCTCAGCGGAATTCTTTTTCATGAGCGCAACCAGGTCTTTTTCCAGATCCTTCATGATCCGCTTCCAGTAATTGATCTTTGATCCATATTTCTCTTTAATCAGCTCGATTTCACATGCCATGTCACCCGCGTCACTGTTTATCAGTCCCTCAGCCTCGGCAATCCTCACAAGCAGATCATCCGCCTTTCCAAACACGTCATTCCGCGACCCCAGCTTGTCATTCTGCGACTTGATCGCAGAATCCAGTTTCTGTTTCTTATTCCCCATGCTCCCCGCCCTCTGCTCCATGCTCTAAGTTCAGCGCCATCTGTCCCAGCAGATCCGGCAATGCGAGCCTCTGCAACGCCGCTACCTTGGACGCCTTGTGGACAATCTCGGTCTTGAGCACATCGCAATATCCGTTCAATTCCGTGGCCGTCGCAGCCAGCCAGTATCCGCCGTTCGAGTTTGACCTGGAGGAACAGATCCTGATACCCTCACGCTGCAGCTCATCAATAAAAACCCGCAACATCTTGGTATCATTAATCCTGTGACCGTATCCCTCGCCGAAAACTTTCTCGTAAAGCTCACCCATCCCGATCTTCCTGGACGGCCCCACATGGTTCATCATCACACCCTTAAGCCGTGATTTAAGCTCCCGCCGTTCCTCAAGTGTATATTTGGGTTTCATTTCTTCCCCTTCCTTCTCCCCGCCATCACCCGTTCAGAGGCCCTCTTATCAGGCGGAACATCCACGTCAAGCTGACCGACTCTCCTGTATTTTCCAGGCATCAGCCGTTCCACATGCCCCTCATTCACAAGCCAGATACAAAAATGTTTAATCGATGCTCTCCTTATCCCGGTCATCATCTCCAGGTGATCCTGGTCAAAAAAAGGCCCTTTCAGCCGTCTCACAACATTCCAGAGCCTCTGTCTGTCCGTGACCCTGGGTGACTTTATAATGTATCTGTATTTCTGTTCACACGGCCTGCACCCGATCGATCTTGACGAAACGTTTTTATTTTCAACCCGTTTCATGACTCCATGTTTAATATATTCCCTGATATAGGCGCTCACATTCCGTTTTTCCGTTTTCGTCATCACGCCCGCCGCATCAGCCAGTTCCCGCGCGGTAAACGTTCCCAACCGCATCGCCGCCTGTCTCACCCGTTCACAAAACTTCAATCCTGTTTTATCGCTTTGCTCCATGCCCTACGCTTTCTATGCTGCCTTCTTGAGATGCTTCCCTGTCACGCTTTTCAGGCTGTTGGCTTTGGCTATCCGCTCAATCCGGTAAAGCTCTGATATGATCTTCCTCAATTTGCCGCCGGAAAGGTTATAAATTTCGGTAATGGCGCTATCATCCAGCCCCACCTCGCAAATCTGACCTGCAAACCGGGCCACGTCCTGCTCGTTCAATGGCTTAAACCGCATAATATGCGATTGCAAACGGTCATATAAATGCCTGAACCTCGCCACTTTTCGCTCCGCGTCCATCATCCCGATCATAATCACCGGCGCTCCTGTTTCATCGGCCAGGTCCCGGAGGGTTTGAATCCCCTTGCCGTGACCGGCGATATAATCGACCTCATCCACAATGAGCGTCCTGGGATGTTCACTAAGGCTTTCCTTCGCCTGGGTATAGAGGTCCGACGTCCTGTACATCGGCGCCTGCCCAAGCTCAACCACGATTCCCTCCAGCAGGGATCTCAGGGTGGTATGCTCCTTAACCCGGTAGTACACCGCGTTCGATTTATCCGCATACCAGATAGCGGTTTCGGTTTTCCCAAGACCCGGCTCACCAAATACCAAACCCATGCCGTCCACTCCCCGGTCCCTGGTCTCGAGGGAGTGGGCCAGGGCCACGAAAAGCTCAACATTTCCGGTCATTGCAAATATCTTTTTCACGTCGTTACCTCCTTGCGCCTTGAGCCTTATGCCCCGCGCCTTTATTTATACGGCATCACAAATATGCGGTAATACTCCTCCGTGCTCTTATATCCTTCCCACCATGCTATTTCGATATCAGTTAGATTGCGGATCTTGCTCTGCGCTTCAAGATAGTGGTGTCTCTCTAAACCACTCTGAAAAATCGGCTCCTCATGAAGTTTAACGACCTTGCCGTCGCTTTCAGTCTCCAGCCTCCAGCCTTCAGCCTCCATCGGCTCCTCCGGTTGTTGAATTGCCTTCATGGCCTCCCGGATCTCATCGTTTTCAAATGTCTCACGTCTCACAAAACCGAATTTCTGCCCTTTAGCCGCCCGTTTGGATTCAAGCAGCTCAGTCATAGGGTCACCGACATCTTTGGCCAAAGCCTTAAGCGCCCGCACCTCTTCACGGACACGTTTTTTCTGTCTCTGTTTGGCGATATTCGCTTCTTCAACCGAGATCCCCTCAAATGCCGCGTCCTTGGCAATACATATAAACCGGCTGTTCATGTCAAACACATACAGCTTACCCGCGTCCGCCAGGTCTCTCCGGATCTGGACTTTCTCTCTCACGTAATCGGCAAGCTCCGGCGCCACGTAAACGCCGTTTCCATAATGTATTCCCGATTTCAACACGGTCGGGTTTCCTACCGGAGCCAGCAGAATATCCAGGACCCGCTCATCAAGAATTCTCTTAACAGGCTGGCTGCTTTCCCCTGCCCGTTCCTCTGGAGACTTGCCCAAAGAGCTGTGGGGCCTCTGGTGGTATATCTTTTCTATCCAGGTATCTATTATCTCCTGCAGTTCATCCGGCATGAGCCGTATCTCGATAACGGCGTCCTTATTAAACATCCGCTGTGCAAAGCTTTTCTGGCTTTCAATAGCCTTTCTGTCCGCCACGCTGTGGCCGATATATCCGTCCAGCTCCTCAAACAGGGACATTGATAATGAACGGAAAAATCTTTCTATATGCGGTTTCGCTTCGGGGGTGAATGGAGGGGTAAAATCCAGGTCAACCCCCAAAGCGCCGCATGCCGCCTCAATATGTTTGGAAGCGTAATCCTGCCCGTTGTCCATAATCGCTATGTCTGGCAGGCCCCAGTTTAAGATCAGCCAGCGCAATAAATTGGCTATGGCCTGGGATTTTGCTGTTGGAATAATCTGGCAATTGGCCTTTCGGCTGAAAATATCAATAGCTCCCGTTACGGTGTAGCGTTTACCGTCCGCGCACATGATATCCGCAGGTGTGTTGTCAAACTCGATCATGTGAAGAAAATATTTGGCCTTTTCGCTCGCGTCCCCGAAGGCGGCCTGATAATCGCTCCGCCATTTGTCGGGATTTTTTAGGAAGGCTACGAGTGAGGCGTTATCGGTTTCCCAATTTTTAATAAAACGCCTCACCGTGGCATCGGAAGGAAGCTCCACGCCAGGCCCTCCGAATTTATTGACCAGATAATCATATATCCGGACCGGCCTGGTATGAATCTTCTTTGATTTCAATCCTATTATATAGGCCCTCATCTCAGGAGTGATTTTTCCAAAACACTCCTTTTCCCTTGTGCTGTCCAGCAATCCGGCAAGGCCGAACAGCTTCTTGTTCGCCCGCCACCTGTCCAGGCTGCCGCGACTGATCTGATCTATAACAGTATAGGTTTCCCCGGAGATTCCCAGTCCGTCATTACCAACATTATACCGGCGGATAAAATCGTTCTTTGCTTTTGTCAGGTTACGTTTTTTACCGTGCGCCCTGCGCCCTGCGCCCTGCGCCGTTTCGATCGTAAACCGATCGAAGCTTTCCACTATTTCCCCCCTGGCCTCCGCCCGTTTCCGCGACCACTCAGGAGCATTTTCAAATTTTTTCAATAAGGTCTTTGCCTGTCCGAGATCCAGGTCCGCCCGCGACGGCAGCACCATGCCCTTTATATATGTGGATTCCCTGGCCTGTATCACCCTGCGCCTTTTGTCCTCTGGCAGGCTGTCTATATAATATAGTTTCATCCTGTTAGGCCCTTGCTGATATTTCCAGTTTTCCTTTTCAGCCCTCAAGCGTACAGCCCGGTCACTAATCCCTAATATCTCTGCAAGTTTTGTACTCTGTATCATCTCAGCACTCATCTCAGTCCTGCTTATTGCGCGGCCTTCTGTCCTTTATCTCTCTTAATCCAGTATGCCTTCCCCAGCTCTCTTTCAATGGCGTCTCTAACTCTCTGGCTTGGTGCACCGTCAACAACATTCAGCACCGTAACCCTGTGTACCGGAGGATCAAGCGTCCGTCCGATAGAGGCCATAGACATCCGTTCATTTTTGGATGTCAGCTTCCCGGCTATACGCTGCCGAGTAATCTCATTCCGGATCTCGACCGCGATGTGTTGTTTATATGTTTCAGTTTCCATTATTTATCTCCGGCATGATCGTTGCATTCCTTATATATGTGTGTCATTCTGCGGCTCGACCGCAGAATCCAGGGGTTTTAATCCTGTCTTCCTGGCATAATCCCTCAAAGCCCTTTCAGCATCGAAAAACGTCGGATACCATTGCGGTAATATTTTGATTTTCATGCGGTGGCCTTTTCGCTTTTCCGGATTAGGGGATTTATAAAAGGTATAATTCCCAGCCGATCCCTCTGCCACGTAAATGATTTCTCCGTCTCGATGCCTGAACTTCATATTTACCCCTTACTTTTTACTCCTTACGCCTCACGCCCTTATTCAATCATCTCCAGCGCGATCCGCGCCCTCTTCACCGCTTTCCTCTTCGCCTGCTCCGCCCTGGCCCAGGCCAGCAGTTTCGCGTCCTCCGGCCCGATCAACTCAGACCCCAGGGGATTAACCAGCACCTTCATGGGATCATTACTGTCCATAACCACACAAAAGAGAACCAATTGAACCGGTGATGGAATTCTGGATGGGTCGGAATCCTTACACCAACCATCGAGAGTCGCCTTTGATATCCGTCCCTGTATTCCTTCCCTGCTTGCAAGATCGTTCATTTTATCAACGACCTGGTCCCTGGACATGGCAGATTTGGACATCTCTAAGCGGATACGGCGTTTCAATTCGTACGTAGGGTTCAATGATTGGCTGGTAAAGAGTTCTAATTGATTTGGTTTGAACATTCGGGACTTCCTTTTAATAAGGTTAACGTCCGAAAAGAATCTAAATTGAACATTGATTTTATAATTTTAATTAGTTATCCTTATCTATCTTGTTTGATAAGGGTTTTTAGTGGTCTGCGAAAAGCCTCTATCTGTTTTGCTTTAATAATAGTGTTTGGTAAACTTGTTAGATTATTTTATCGAAAAACAGACATATGTCAAGAAAAAAATGTCCTATAAATGAAAATACTTTTGGTGGCCGATTACGACTGTTCCGTGAAATGGAAGGTTATAAACTTGCTGATTTTGCTAATTTATTAGATATTTCACATGGTTCATTATCTGAAATCGAAAATAACAAAAGGCAATTATCTTCTCGCCCAATGGGAATGTTAGTTCAAAAAACAAACATTAATATATATTGGTTATTTAATGGCGAAGGAAAGCCGTATATTTTAAGGGAAAGCCTCCAGGATACGGTAACAGCCTCGGATTCCCTTGAAATTGAGTTACGCGGACCGGATGGTAAAATAATAGAGCGTGAAAAAGACGGTCAGATATTGAAGTCTTCCAACCATCCTATATATAAGAATAAGTCTGATGATTTTGATGAATTATTAAAAGATGCCTCACCGGAAGTGCATGATTTATTAATAGGTGCTAAAAAGGTATTGACCAGCGGTAATAAAGTTGCGTTTGATGCCCTCGAAAGGAATATCCGTTATTTTTCACATGCTATCGAGGCTGAAAAGAGGCTCGATGAATCCAGGGATAGTATTAAAGATCTTAAGGAAAAATGCGATGAGATAATTGATAAAGTGGACTCTTTAGAAAAAAGGATGGATAAAATGAATTTATCGGGGGGATATCCGCCAAAATCCAGAGAAAGGAAGGCAATATAATTTATGTAATTTTTAATCTGAGTTATATAATATAACTTGTTAGATAATAATAGTATTATTTTTTAAATTTACTTTTTAAAATAACTTCCGACTGTAAATTTTACTGTAAACCATAAAGCGCTTGATATCATTGTATTTTAGGCGTTTTTCTCAATTCCGACCTACTTTCCGACCAGGTCGGAAGTAAAATTAACCTTAAATCCTTTCATATTTACCTCTTTTTCGTAAAAAGGAGGTTATCGTGTCGAAAACTTTAAGATATTTTACCGCCAATGAGCTAAGTGTTTTATGTATTGTATTTAACCCAAAACCAAAGCAGATACAACCCAATTTCCCAGAGGGAATTGGATAAGGAGTTTGATATGGAAGGGTTAATTATTATCGGATTAATAATTTTCGGAATATATTTATATAAAAGAAGTAAGAAACCTAAAAAGATAGTAGTAACACCTGAAATATCTTTTTCAATCAGCACTGACTCAACAGATGATTTTAGGAAATACGATGTTGGGCCAATAATTCAAACAGAAGACAATCATTTTATTATTAATCCAAAAAGCACTTTTCCTTTAACATTTTATAATATTTCATTAAAACAGGCAAATGAGTTAAAAAAAATCCTTGAGGAAAATATATATCAAGGATCGTATAAGGTAATTAACATGCTCCGACCATTTATTTCCAAAACTAATTTAAAATGTAAAGAAATTAATGAATATATTAATAAATATAAGCCATTGTATTTAAGGAGAATAGATGAATTAATATCAGTTTCTTCTGAATGGGCATCAGCTTCAGAAAAAGATAAAGAGGATTTACTTATATCATTTAAAAAAGAAGCTTTAAACACTTTACATGTACGACCAGCTTGTGATTTGAATATTTTATTTGAAAGTAAACGAGAGGATGTTTATTTAGATGATGCCTTATTAGCTAAATATGATTATGAGGATATTCGATTTTACATCAACCATCTCACAATGAAAAAACAGATATTTTTAATCCAAGCAGATCATTATGATAGGCCATCTTTTGATAGATTAGTAGCGTTAAAATTAGCAATACAGGGTAATGATATCCCAGTTCAGGATATTTTAAATATTTTAAAATTAAAAGAAATGGTTGAAATAGCTGAAAATTTAAATCCTCCAAAATTTTCAAGAAAAGCTGCTGCTATAGAATTTTTATCTGGTGTATCAGATATAAGAGATAGGTTAGGTGTAAAAGTTTCCTTTCGGAGCTTATTTAAATTAAAACCACTTCCATATGAATTTTCAAAATTAAATTTAAAGGAAATACAAAACATGTGGAAATGGGAGCAAGAGGTAATATCGCTGATTGTTGGTACTTATTCATCTGGTCTTTTTTCTGCAATAGATAAAGAACAAAGAAAAAATTTAAAATTATTTAATAGGAATTGGGAGGTCACCGGTTTAGAAGATAATATGACATGCCCATACTGTAAAAATCTTCACGGAAAAGTATTTTCTATAGATCAATGCCCTTCCACACCTCTACATATAGGGTGTCGTTGTTATATTCGTGGTAATATTTCAAATAAACAAAACAGTAAAACCAAACCTACTGATGTATTTTCAATAGAAAGAAAAGATGCATCAGGCCGCTACATAATCCCCGAATCATAGGAGATTTGAAATATGAAAAATAAGATCATTAATATCATAAAGGAAAAGGGCAATGGTGTATCTTTTGTGGAATTAGACCGTGAAATAGTAAAATTTAAAGATGATCTTAAGATGGCGCTCGGTGATAATAATATCTATGTTTGGTTTGGCCTTTCAGAGGAAGCCATCACAGTAATAAAGGAACTACTTAATGATCGTATTATTGAATTACATCCAACAGAACCTTTAGTCTATTATATTGATGGGTCAGTTCCTAATGTACCGATCGCAAAAAGAGATCAGTATTATAAGAGTGAAAGGTGGCTTCCGATGACCTTTAATAAAGGACCAATGTTTCCATTTTAATTTTTCTCAAATTATTTGCAAATTTAACGCAAAAACACTGAAAATTCACCGAAAATATTTTGCATCGTGAGAAATTTTATTTTGGTTTTTTATTATTGATAACTGGCCGAAATTATTATTTTATCCCGACTCATCCCGCCTTATTTCACCTCATCCCGCATTTCTCACCCCCCCTGCAAATTAACAATTGTCCCTCCAGAGATCCTCATTGGTCTCAACGTTCTTAATCGGGCTCTCCCGCCGAAATGGAAAATATTCTAATCTATATCCAG
>JAFGDF010000188.1 GCA_016932235.1 Deltaproteobacteria bacterium
TGATGACTGATGATTTCCGCATCCGACGGGGTTTCCTTAAGGGTCGGGATAAAGTAATTTGTATATCTCATTGTAGAAGTCAGTCTCCTCTCTATTCATTTAGTATCACGCTCAGGAATGTCTGAAACCAATCGCCTTTAGGCGAAGCAAATTCTTAATTGTTGCTTAGCAACTTATAATTCATTATAACATTTAACTCCATGTCATTCTGTGGCTTGACCACAGAATCCATGGGCTTACCTGGATCCTGCGATCCAGTCGCAGGATGACAAAGAATTGATTCAAATAAACGAACTTAGAACCCTTCATCTTATGGACAAGGGTACTCCGGTTAAAGAGTTACGTATCAAATGGTTGAGATGTAAAGAGTTAACCGTTGTTTATAAAATTCCTCACCTCTCTGATCAGGGCTCCGGCCAGTTCTTCTTCAGGGAATTTATCCACAATCTCCCCTTTTTTAAACAGTACACCCTGCCCCCGTCCCCCTGCGATTCCAATATCAGCCTCCCTGGCTTCACCAGGGCCGTTGACGATACACCCCATAATAGCCACCTTTGGGGAGGCTTCAATTCCTTGAAGCCCTCTCTCCACGGTCTCTATGATATGGAAGAGATCGATTTCACACCTGCCGCATGTGGGACAGGAGATGATTTCAGGGCCTCGATGCCTGAGGTCAAGGGCGCGAAGAATTTCATATGCCGCCTTTACTTCCTCTACAGGGTCTCTTGAGAGCGATACGCGGATGGTATCCCCAATCCCCTGAAAGAGCAGAATACCTATTCCGATAGCATTTTTAACCGTTCCGGATATGAGAGTGCCCGCCTCGGTAATTCCCAGATGAAGGGGATAATCACATTCTTCAGAGAGCTTCTCATATGCTGAAATCGTATTTAGAACGTTCGATGATTTCAATGAGATCTTCATATTATGAAAATTCAGGTTTTCGAAAAACCGGATATGCTCCAGGGCGGTTTCAACCATGGCTTCCGGTGTGGGGTGGCCGTATTTTTTTATGATATGTCTTGGCAATGATCCTGAATTTACGCCTATTCTGAGGGGGATGTTCCTCTCTCCGGCGTAATCTATTATCTTTTCAACCTTTTTGTAATCACCTATGTTCCCCGGGTTTATTCTTAATCCATCGGCTCCGGCCTTGATGGAGGAGATTGCCAGACGGTAGTCAAAATGTATGTCAGCGATTAAAGGCGGCTCCACCATCCCTTTAATTTTTGCCAGGGCATCAACGGCCTTTTCATCCGGGATTGCCAGGCGGACAATCTCGCAGCCGGCTTCTGAGAGCCGCCGGATCTGGTCCACAGTGGAAGAAATATCGCGCGTATCCGTATTGGTCATGGATTGAACGACGACGGGCGCGTTTCCTCCTATGGGGATATCCCCGACAAATATCCTGCGGCTGGACCTTTTTTTTCTTTTAGTTTCCAATGTATCCCCTCTCTAAGCTATTCAATTATTCCCTTCGGGCAGAAGGGCAGTCGTACGACCTGGATGCTCTTGACGAGTCGTGGACGAATCGAACTAAATTAAAACATAAGACCAACAGGCATTCGATGTCAATGAAAAGAGTCAAATAACCCCATGTTATATCACATGGATCAAATAGTCCATGCCCTTAATGAATTGAATGCTTTACAAAAAAGAAAAAAGCTACTATTCTGTCTCTTCTATTTGTGATGGAAAGGGAGGATTAAAGATGGCGGTAGCGGAAAAGATAAGGAATGCGATGGAACGTTCATCCTTTATCAGGAAGATGTTTGAAGAAGGTGATAGATTAAAAGCAAAATATGGGGCTGATAATGTGTTTGATTTCAGTCTGGGGAATCCGAATCTCGAACCTCCTTCGGAGTTTAAAAAGGTCTTAAGGGAACTGGCGAACAGTAACATCGAGGGAATGCACAGCTATATGTCGAATTCCGGTTACCCGGAGACAAGGAGGGCTGTGGCCACTTATCTTTCAAAAAATAACAGACAGGAATTTTCTTCTGAAGATATCGTGATGACGGTCGGAGCGGGTGGTGCGTTAAATGTTGTTCTTAAGACAATACTTGATCCCCTTGATGAAGTGATAATACCGAGCCCCTATTTTGTGGAATATAACTTTTATGTAGACAACCACCAGGGAGTGCCCAGGATAGTTAAGACAAAGCCGGATTTCTCATTGGATCTTGATGCCATAGCCGGCGCCGTAACGGGTAAAACAAAGGCCCTTTTGATCAATTCGCCCAATAATCCGACAGGTAAGATCTATTCGGAAAAAGAGCTGAATGATTTGGGCAGGCTTCTGGAGGAGCAAAGCAGGGTCGTTGGACATCCGATCTATCTTATATCCGATGAGCCATATAGAAAAATCGTGTATAACGGTGTTTCTGTTCCAAGTATATTTGGTGTCTATAAAGAGAGTTTTGTCGTGAATTCTTTTTCCAAGGACCTTTCCCTGCCCGGAGAGAGGATCGGCTATGCGGCCCTTAATCCCGACATCGGGGACAGGGGCACGATCGCATCAGGGATGGTCCTCTGCAACAGGATTATCGGTTTTGTAAATGCCCCGGCCCTGATGCAGAGGGCTGTTGCACGTCTGCTGGATGTGAGCGTGGATGTATCCATTTATAAGAAAAAACGGGACATGCTCTGTGACGGGTTAAGCTCCTTCGGATATGAATTGACCAGGCCGGAAGGCGCATTCTATCTTTTTCCAAAGAGTCCGATAGAAGATGACGTGGCCTTTGTGTCGGCACTGCAGGAAGAGAACATTCTAACGACGCCGGGAATAGGATTTGGAGGTCCCGGGCACTTCAGGATCTCCTATTGTGTATCAGACAGCACTATCGAAAAATCCTTGCCCGGATTTGAAAGGACGATAAAGAAATTTATCTGATATTGCGAAGGAGTAATCCATGTATTCTAAGACAATATCTCTGAGATTCCCTAAAAAGATTGTTACCGATCCTATTGTGGTAAATCTGGTCAAGAAATTCGACCTGACATTCAATATACTTAAGGCCACCGTATATCCCAGAAAAGAGGGATTCATGGTCCTTGAACTGAGCGGGCACAGAACAAATTACAAACAGGGTGTTCGTTATCTCAAGAACCTTGGTATCAAGGTGGAAAGCATCGGACAGGATATCAGGAGGGATGACGAGATATGCTTTCAGTGCGGCGCATGTACCGCGGTATGTCCCACTGGCGCACTCTATATCAAAAGACCGGAGATGGAAGTTATCTTTGACAGGGAAAAATGCAGTGCCTGTGAGCTTTGCGTGGCTGCGTGTCCGGCCCGGGCAATGATCGTGAAGTTTGACAGGAGCCTGCTTGATTGATAAGAAATTCAGGATTATAACCCTCGGCTGTAAAGTGAATCAGTATGAGTCGGCCTTTTTCAGGGAGCGACTGGTTGAGGATGGGTGGCAGGAAGCAGGCGAGGACGATGAAGCGGAAGTTATTATTATTAATACCTGTATCGTGACACAAAAGGCGGCTTATCAATCCAGACAGGCAATCCGCAGGGCTATCAGAGAGAACCCCGGGGGAATAGTCGCCGCTGTCGGTTGCTACGCACAACTTTCTCCCCATGAGCTTTCACAAATAGATGGAATCGGTATTATTGCAGGGAACAGGGATAAGTCCCGGCTGCCCGACATCATTAAGACACATGATAGATTATCAGGGACACTCATTTTCAGGAAAGAATTTGAAAAAGAAACGTCCTTTGATTTCCTTCCTATAAAGACATTTTCCGATCGCACTCGGGCCTATCTGAAGATCCAGGACGGATGCCAATCCTTTTGCAGTTATTGTATCGTGCCGTTTACAAGGGGCCCATGCAGAAGCCTTGAACCGGATATTGTAATCAGACAGTGTAAATCATTATGTGATAACGGTTACAGGGAGATCGTGCTTACCGGGGTGCATCTGGGGAAATATGGATCCGATCTTGAAGGGGATATCAATCTCAAGGGATTGCTTAAAAGGGTTGGAAAGGAATCACCGGGCTCCAGGATAAGATTGAGTTCCCTTGAACCGAAGGAGATCGACCTTGAATTGATAGAAATGGTTGGTTCGGAGGATTGGCTCTGCAGGCATTTTCACATACCGCTCCAGAGCGGTGATGATGTGGTCCTCCAAAAAATGAACAGACATTACTCTTCCAAAGACTTCGCTGCCCTTATTAAGAATATTAAAAGCATAATCCCCGATGCGGCAATAGGTGTGGATATTATTGCCGGGTTTCCGGGTGAAGATGACAGGGCATTCGGAAACACTTTTTCATTGATCAGGGATCTGCCTGTTTCCTATCTTCATGTATTCCCTTTTTCAACAAGGAAGGGGACCCGTGCAGCGGACTTACCGGGGCAGGTAGATCAGAAGGCGATTAAAAAGAGGGCAGGTGATCTGCGAGGGCTCGGCAAGGAAAAAAGGCAGGACTTCTACCTCTCCTGCCTTGGAAAATTATTTTCAGTGCTTACGGAAGGCTGGTACTCTGAGGCAAACAGCCTGGTTAAGGGGCATAGCGATAACTACGTCCCGGTGATATTCCCATCTTCCGTTTTAATGAAAAACAGTATGGTTAATGTCAAACTTAAGAAATTGGATAAAAACGGAATTATCGGTGAGCCGATGGAGTGATTAATACAGTATAATATTATGAATTTCCTGAAAGGAAGACAACATGGATAAAGAAAGGCTCTGGACGAAAGATTTCATCTTAATTGCTTTGACGAATTTCTTGATATATATGGTCTTTTATTTATTGATGGCTACTATCGCTGCTTATACAGTAGTCAAGTTCCATGCTTCCACTGGCGTAGCGGGCCTTGTTTCAGGGATTTTTATTATTGGAATTTTGATTGGTCGGTTATTAACCGGACGTATTGTGGAAGATATTGGGAGCAGGAAGATTTTAATCGCTGGAACCCTCTTTTTTATTATCACATCAGCTTCATATTTTGCCGCTGTCAATTTAGTGCTGTTGATAATAATCAGATTTTTCCACGGGGCTGCTTACGGAGTGGCAAGTACCGCCACAGGGACCATAGTCGCCCAGCTTATCCCCGAAAAGAGACGTGGAGAAGGCATCGGTTATTACAGCATGAGTCAGATCCTGGCAACAGCCTTGGGCCCTCTGGTAGGAATTATGTTGAGCCAGCGTGTGGATTTCAGCATCATTTTTCTGATCTCTTCGTTAATAGCTGCTATCGGTTTCGGCATATCTATTATCATCAGCCAACCTGTCCGTAAACCATCTACACAGGGTCCGGCACTATCTTCGAAGGGTTTTCATCTCTCAAGTTTTCTCGAATCTACAGCGATACCGATTTCCATTATTATATTGATAGCCGGGTTTATCTATTCAGCGGTACTGACTTTTTTATCATTGTACAGCATGGAACTTCATCTTGAAAAAGCGGCAATCTTTTTCTTTGTTGTCTATGCCGTTATGGTTATCCTATCGAGACCATTTTCCGGGCGTCTGCTTGATAAAAAGGGCGCGAATTTCGTCGTCTATCCCTGTCTTTTTCTTTTTGCGATCGGCATGTATCTGCTCGGACAAACCAATAACGGAACTACTTTGTTACTGGCCGGCGCAATAATCGGCCTGGGCTACGGCAACTTTCTCTCCTGCGGCCAGGCAATTTCAATAAAGGGTGCTCCATCCAACAGGTTAGGACTGGCAACGGCCACATATTATATGTTTCTTGATGTAGGATTTGGCATTGGGCCTTACATATTCGGGTCATTGGTTCCATTCACGGGATACCGGGGTCTGTACCTGATGATGGCGGCGGTGGTCCTCGCGACTATTGTTCTTTACTACTTTCTGTATCGAAAAAAGACACGTGTGGGAGGGGAACGGTCATAAAAAATAACTAACATGACTGGAAGAATGTAAAGGTTTTAAAATGAACAGGCATTGGATTACATGGCTTATATTCTCCCCTTTCTCCTGCTTTTCCGGGCCTCTTCTTTCCAACTCCTCCTCTTCCTGCCTTTCTCCTTGCGAACCAATGACCTATCCCTGTTTAAATCGAGGATAAATGTCCCACCAAAAAAATCAGGGACCGGTTCCTGTTTTTCACCGGTCTTTTCTTCTTTTATTTTTATAATCTCCTTTGGAACAGGGGGACCGGAAATAAATTCGGGAGGGATCTCTCCGGCCAGAAAAAGATCTCCGAAGATAAGAATGGGTATTCCGGCATCCCGGGCCGAACATGCCCTGACTTCCAGTAAAACACATTTACGGTCTTTTCTTTTCCCTATCCTCTCCGCCATAGCGCGATCCGGAGACAGGGCATAGTATCTTCCATCTATCGGTCTCAGACCTTTTTCAAGGACAACGGGGTGGGCCCTTCTCCTTACGCCAGTAAACAGGATCCTGGGCGGTGATTGGTCTCCGTATGTGATATTTTTAAAGCTCCAGCGCCTGTGAACGGCCCTGATGCTGTCTTCCCCGGCCTCAAAACTCTCCCTGTCCTTGCCAAACAGCACTTCATTTATATTCCCCTGTCCTATATGCCCCCAACCGGGCTCTTCATGGATAGCAGTCAACAGTTCCTTATAACTCACGAAGCCTTCTTCACCGGGGATCAGGCCGAATTCATAAGGTTTATGACCCAGGATATATATCATCAGGCTGTTCAGGCTGTCGGTTTTTAACCGGTTTTTTTTCGGCATCTTATTCCCATTCCTGATATATATTCTATTTTTTCGGGTGAACCTTTCCGGGGGCGGCAACCCATATAACCAGCGAAGAGAAGATCATGAAAAGGATTCCAAGGCCGAAGGCATACTTATAGCTGCCGGTTCGATCGAAAATGGCCCCTCCCA
>JAFGDF010000189.1 GCA_016932235.1 Deltaproteobacteria bacterium
ATATCATCGTAGCTTTTTATATTAGCGTCCGGAAATTTTGTATACGCGAGCCTTTCACCTGTGGTGCCTGTCATGACACCAATAACGGCTTTATTTAAATCATTTATTTTCTCAAATGACTTTTCTTCTTTGCCGCATTGAGTGAAAAGAACAGAGGGTATCAGGGTAAATATGAGTATAAGAATGTATCTTTTCATGTCCGTTCCCGGCCTTCAGGATTACTCCTTCACAAGGGCTGCGATTCCTCCTGTGTAGTAGGGTTCTGAAAACAGAACCTTTTCAGCCCTTTCCTCAGATATTGTGTGATGCATGCTCCTATCATGTCCACCTTTCCCGCGGCCAGGGCCGGTATCATTGCGCCGAAATCCATGTTGACCACCTCAAGCCTTTTGTCAAGCCTTTTTGCAACAAGCGAGGCTATCTCTATGTCCAGGCCAACGACCTCCCGTGAGCCGTCGACAAATGAAAAAGGCTCGGTAATGGCAGAGGTTCCGAAGCGCAACACTCCATCCGACCCTGTTTCTATCTCAGGCATGATTAGGGTCACCCATTAAAGGGTGTGTCAAGAGAAAAAACACCTCTCCATTAAAAATCATTAATATTTTTTCTAATGACACTGAATTCAGCACAGCTTGGACTCGTTTTCACTTCCTGTCATGCATCCTGTATTTCATTATATTAGGTTCAATCGGTCAGTTTAACGGAAGATTTAAAATTCAATGAAGGTATTACAGACAGGCGGCAGAGATTAACTTTTCATTCCTTAAGGCATACATACGCTTCATGGCTTGTAATGCAGGGAACGCCGCTTTATACGGTTCAATTACTCTTAGGACATAAATCCATGTCAATGACAATGCGATACTCACACCTTGCGCCGGATACACTGAAGGCGGCAGTTGTAAACTTTGAAAAGAATATAAAAAAGCAGAAAAGGAAAAAGGTGGAAGTCATAAATCTGAAGAAATAGGCGGAAAGGCTGAAGGAAGGGGAAGTTCGGAACAGTGTTGAATTTTCAGAATCAAACAGGTATGATTTAATTAAAGGAGATTAAATGATGCAACAACAAATAGAGGAAGCAAAAAAAATTATTGCCGGTTTAGCTCCGAATGAAATGGCAGAATTCAGGGAATGGTTCGCAGATTATGACGCGGCGGAATGGGATAAGCAGTTCGAGGATGATGTTAAGGCAGGCAGGCTTGATGCAATGGGCCAACATGCTATTGAGGATTATAAAAAAGGTAATTGTCGGGAACTATGAAACATTTTATACACTCCGATTTTCAGGAATGTTACGACAAATTGCCACGCCAGGTGAAGAAACTTGCGGATAAAAACCTTGCACTCCTGAAAGAGAATCCACAACATCCGTCCCTTTTTCTCAAGAAAGTAGCTGATTACTGGTCTATCCGTATCGGGAAAAGACACCGTGCCCTTGCGGTTAAAGTCGAAGACGGTCTTGTCTGGTTCCGGGTAGGAACTCACGCCGAATATGATCGTCAGATTCAGAAATAAAGAGAAATATTAATCATATAGTTTAAGGGATAGGCAACGCGAGCCGAACGGCGGCGAACCCTGGCCGCCTTCCCTTAATTAATCACAGGGCCGCGAAGGGGGCGGGTATCGTTGAATCAGAAAAAGAATTCTTATTCCGGCAATACCAGGGCCTGGTAATGGATAGTATCCCTTCATATTATCTGAGATGCCGCCATATAGATATTTTGTAATTATATTTCCATCAAAAAGCGGCATTTTTAACGCGGTTTTCAAAATATTGAGGGACAGGATAGGGCCAAAAGGCCAGTTGACTAAAAAAGGGTTTCAACGTAAAACGTCAAAACCCTTGCTATTACTGGTGGGCCTGGAAGGGCTCGAACCTTCGGCCAATTGATTAAGAGTCAACTGCTCTGCCAGCTGAGCTACAGGCCCTATTCAAATGTATTATGGCGCGCCCGGCAGGATTCGAACCTGCGGCCTACGGGTTCGAAGCCCGGCGCTCTATCCAGCTGAGCTACGGGCGCCAAATGGAGTAAAATTATCTATCAGGGATTTCCCCTGATGTCAATCCTTAATCCTGACCAAAATCCACCATCAAATCTCAGGCAGTATACTAATAGTGCTGGATTTTGGCAGAACCCTGGTCACCAGCGAGGTGCTAGATGTCAGGCGCCAAGGAGCGACGACTGAGGCGTATAAGTAATACGCCGCAAGGAGGAGCGACCGCAGGCAACGCAGCAGATAGCGCCTTGATGGTGGATCAGGGCTGATTTCCTGCCATTCGTTTGTAGGATTCATACCTCGCCAGCATATCATCCTCAGCACTTTTGAACAGCTCTTCAGCTCTTTCAGGAAAAGTCCTGGTCAGGCTGGAATACCTCACCTCTCCCATTAAAAATTCCCTGAAGCCGCCTGCCGGTTCCTTTGAATCAAGCATAAACGGATTTTTTCCTTTATCCTTAAGAAGAGGGTTGTACCGGTAAAGCGTCCAGTAACCCGATTCAACCGCCTTTTTTTCCTCTTCCTGGCTCAGCCCCATGTTTATCCCATGGTTAATACATGGCGCGTACGCTATGATAATGGAAGGTCCCGGATAGCTCTCGGCCTCTATAAGGGCCCTGAGAAACTGATTCTTATTCGCGCCCATCGCAACTGACGCGACATATACATACCCATAGGTGATTGCCATGGCGCCCAGATCTTTCTTCCTGGTATTTTTACCGCTCGCAGCAAACTTAGCGACCGCGCCCGTGGGCGTGGACTTTGATGACTGACCGCCGGTGTTGGAGTAAACCTCCGTATCGAGCACAAGGATATTTACATCATGACCCGTGGCAATCACATGGTCAAGACCTCCATACCCGATATCATACGCCCATCCGTCACCGCCGAATACCCATATGGATTTCTTTGTCAGGTAATCGCATCTATCTAGAATATCTATAAGAATCGAATCAAAATCAGCATCAGATTTGGTCATCTCACGTTCTATCCCTTCGATGATTCTTTTGCCGAATTCCCTGGATTTCACTCCATCATTCATGTTTTCCAGCCACCCCTCAAAGGCATCCTTCAACTCAGTGGCTATATTCCCTTCGGCTGCCTCTCTGATAAGCTCGGCCAGCTTTTCTCTCCTCTGTAAAACACCCAGTTCAACCCCCAGGCCGTATTCCGCATTGTCCTCGAATAATGAGTTGGCCCATGATGGGCCATGCCCTTCTTTATTTACGGTGTATGGACAACTTGGCGCTGATCCGCCATATATGGAAGAACAGCCCGTCGCGTTTGCAATAATCATACGGTCTCCATAAAGCTGAGTGATTACCTTGATGTACGGTGTCTCGCCGCAACCCGGGCAGGCGCCGGAAAACTCGAAAAGGGGCTGCCTGAACTGGCTTCCCTTCACGGAATTAGCGGGCATCAGGTTGTCCATGATCGGAAGTTGAGTGGAAAAAATATGATTGGATACCTGTATTTCAGTCTGTGTTTTCAATGGTTTCATCGCAAGCGCCTTGGGTTTTGCCGGGCAGACCTGAGCGCAATTTCCACATCCAGTACAGTCAAGTGTACTGACCTGTATTCTGAATCTGAGCCCCTTAAGCTCATTTCCCCTTGCCTCAACTGTTATAAAATGCTCTGGCGCATCCTTGAGGTCTTCCTCGCTGGCTATCACCGGTCTGATCACGGCATGAGGACAGACAAATGCGCATTGATTACACTGGATACAATTCTCCGGCACCCACTCAGGAACATTAATCGCTACTCCCCTCTTTTCATATTTTGTCGTGCCCGTGGGGAAAATGCCGTCCGGGCTAAGCGCGCTTACAGGCAGCTTGTCCCCCTGCTGAGCCAGCATGGGCCTCATGACATCGCTTACGAATTCTGGTTCTTCAATATCCCTGTATTGCTCCTGCCCCGCCTTTTCCCATGATTTTGGAACTTTTATCTTTTCAAGAGCGGCCACGGATTTATCCACAGCGTCAATATTCATCTTGACTATCTTCTCTCCCTTTTTTCCATAAGTCTTCTTGATAGCGCTCTTCATAAATTCAAACGCGCGCTCCGGCGGGATCACATTGGCTATATGGAAGAAAGCGGCCTGCATAACCATGTTTATGCGGCCTCCAAGACCGATCTTGGTGGCGATTTTGACGGCGTCAATATTGTAAAAATTGAGTTTTTTCTGAGCGATAACCCTTTTCATCCGGTCGGGCAGCTTCTCTTCCATCTCCTTCAAACTCCATGGGGAATTCAGGAGAAAAGACCCTCCCTCAATGATGCCCTCAAGGATGTCGTACTGATCCACAAAGGCCGGGTTATGACATGCGATAAAATCCGACTGGGTTAAAAGATATGGGGACTGTATCCTGTGCGGTGAAAATCTGAGGTGCGACATGGTGATGCCGCCTGATTTCTTGGCATCATACGCAAAATATGCCTGGGCGTACATATCCGTATTTTCTCCAATGATCTTGATGGCGTTCTTATTCGCGCCTACTGTTCCATCAGCGCCAAGCCCCCAGAATTTACACCTTACGGTTCCTTCGGGCGTCGGATCAATATCTTCTCCGATATCGAGAGAAGTCTTTGTCACATCATCCCGGATACCCACTGTAAAATGATTTTTTGGAACAGACGAACGGAGGTTGTCATAAACCGCTTTGACCATAGTCGGCGTAAAGTCCTTGCTTCCCAGGCCGTATCTTCCGCCCGCAATCACAGGCGCCTCCCCTCTTTCCTGGAAAATCGTGCAGATATCCTGGTACAGAGGCTCACCCAGGCCGCCGGGGACCTTTGTCCTGTCAAGAACAGCTATCCTTTCTGCCCGGGCCGGCAGTACCCTTAAGAAAAAATCCTTTGCGAACGGCTGGTAGAGACGTACTTTCATAAGACCTACTCTTTCGCCCAACCTGTTGAGATAATTAACGGTTTCTTCTATAACATCACAACTGGAAGCCATAGAAATAATTATCCGGTCCGCGTCAGGGTCCCCCACGTAGTCAAACAAGTTGTACTTTCTTCCTGTCAGGTCGCTGACTTTTTCCATCTCTTCCTGGACTATATCAGTAATCCGGGAATAAAAGGGGTTGGAAGCCTCTCTGTTCTGGAAAAAGATGTCAGGATTCTGAGCGGTTCCTCTCAACTGTGGATATTCCGGATTCAGGCATCTGCGCCTGAATTCTTCAATGGCATTCCAGTCAACGAGCTCAGCCATATCCTCATAGTCAATTAATTTTATCTTCTGGATCTCCATGGAAGTCCGGAAGCCGTCAAAGAAATGCACAAAAGGGAGACTGGCTCTGATGCTGGCAAGGTGTGCTACCAGGGCCAGATCCATCGCCTCCTGCACCGACGCGGACGCCAGAAGTGAAAATCCGGTTTGCCTGACCGCGTTTATGTCGGAATGATCTCCGAAAATGGAAAGGGCGTGCGATGCAATGGCGCGGGCCGAAACATGAAATACCGTTGGCATGATCTCTCCTGAGATCTTGTACATGTTCGGGATCATTAGAAGGAGCCCTTGTGAAGCGGTGAAAGTCGTGGATAAGGCGCCTGCGGAAAGAGATCCGTGGACAGCGCCGGCCGCGCCGGCCTCGGATTGCATCTCCAGGACCTTCAGTGTTTGTCCGAAAATATTTTTACGGCCGTGCGAGGCCCATTCGTCACAGTACTCTCCCATTGTACTGGAAGGGGTTATGGGGTATATAGCTGCGACATCGCTCATCGCGTATGCCACATAAGCGGCAGCCTCATTCCCCTCTATGGTTTTTGTAACTTCACTCATCATCCTCTCTCCCTTCGCCTTGAAATTTATTGAATTCCAGGCAAAAAATTATATTATAATTAAACAAGAAAAAGAAAATTCAAAACGAATCAAACAATCGTTTCATATCATAAAACAAAGAATATGTAGAGAAATTTTAATACATAGCCTCCGAAACATGAAAAAATTAAATTTTTCACTTTTATTATATCATCGTTGAAAAGGGATATCAGATGAAAAGAGAATATCCGGAACAGCCAATCGCAGGTGTCGGGGGTGTCATTTTTAACAATGACTCCGTTCTTCTGGTCAAAAGGAATCAATCTCCAGGGAAAGGCGACTGGAGCTTTCCGGGTGGAGTAGTTGAACTGGGCGAAGGGCTTGAGGAAGCCCTGAAACGCGAGATAATGGAGGAAGTGTCTGTAACGGTTAAAATCAGAGGCATTGTGGGGGTTTTTGACCGTATCATCCTGGATACTAGAAACAGGATACGATATCATTATGTAATAATAGACTACTGGGGATCTCTTATTTCGGGTATTCCTGTTGCGGGTTCGGATGTGAACGATGCCCGGTTTGTTAATCTGTCAAAGGTCAGTGATTTCAAGGTCTCAAAGGAAGTGGCTGACACGATCTTGCTTGCCGATAGGCTAAGGAAATCCCCTTAAATTCCTGAGTTACTTAAAAGCTTTTTTGATATCCGCATACAATTTATCCAGTCTGAGTATCCGCTGGAAAAGTAAAAGACAGATAAAGGCCATAAATCTGAAGGCCAATTCTGAACGACTCACTATGAATTTGCTAAACGCCTTTTTATCAACATAGGCTACCTCACACGGTGATACCACCAGGATAGTGGCTGACCTTGGTTTACTGTCGATCAGTGCCATCTCCCCGAACATTTCGCCCGCACCTATCTTCCCCAGGACTATTTCCTCATAATCGGAAGAAAATGTCACCGCTTTTGCTGATCCGTTAATAATATAATACGCACCGTCCGCTTTATCTCCCTCAGCGAATATAATCTGGTCCGCCTCAAAATGTCTTGATTCTTTAAAAACAGACCTTATGTCCTCCTCTTTTATGGCAATGGAAAGGTTTGTCCTGGTTCTCATGTCAAGATTCTTTCTTTCAAACCTTTTCAATTCATCTTTTTTCACATTCAGTATGATATTAAGGGCGGTTATAGCTGTTTTATATTTATCATTCAGGTTTCGCAGCCTTTCAGGAAGGATATTGTACAACCTGTAGATAAGATCATAACTATAGGGCTGGTTGCCTTTCAGTAAAGTCTCAAAAACATCCCGTGACAAGACGCCGACATGGGTATTATCCTCCGAGGCCTTGATTGAAGCTGTTCTTTTGACGTTATAGAAAAGGCTCAGTTCACCGAATATCTCGCCAGGTCCCAGGCTGGCCAGATATGTCCCGTCCAGGAGCACCTCCACTTGTCCCTCCTTAACAAGAAACATTTCCTGACCGTAGGTATCTTGCGCGCATAATAGATCGCCTTTGTTATATATTTTTTCATGGGAAAATATCTTATCAAGATGTTCACTGTTAATAGTTCCGAATAATGCTCCACTAATATTCTGGCATATTAAATCCAGTTCACTTTTGTTTATAGCTCCCCTTTCGCTTTGTATGGGTAGGAGAAGATTATCCACATATTCAATGATATCCCGCTTCATTTTCTGAGGCACTTTCATAAAGTGCTGTGACGCCTTTTTTACTTCTTCAACCGAGAGGTATTTTTTATCCTGGATCTTTCTGTAGATCAAATGTTCCCTCAAGGCGGGCAACCCCGATAGACCGGCAAGGAACTGATAGGCGCTTTCTTCTGTAACATCTTGATTTATCAACGCTTCTTTTTCCAGCTTCGAGAATTTCTCTTTCCCTGTCATCACATAATCATGAAAGGATTTACTCATTTTGAAGGTTTTAGCCTTGTGAATAATATTAATATCCGACTCGGTCAACGGGGATATCTGTTCTGCCACCACATCTATATCATGACCCATACTGCGGAGAAGTTTTATCACTGCGGAATTGTTTATTCCATGTCCGGAAACATTCCCATGAACATCCGCACTGTATGTAGGTGGGCTGAACAGAAGTTCTCCGTAATTATCAGTCGCATGCATCCTGATGAAAATATTGTTATCACTGCAGTATTTTCCTATTTTAGCGGACGATATTAAAGGATCTTCTCCCTCTATGTTAAAGTGACCCACATCCAGGGTGATACCGAAATTTTTTCTCAGCACATCCCCGGGAAGAATACCGGATATCTCCCCGATTTTTGATATAAAAAAATCAGAGTTTTGTTCCTTTTTTGTATGACAGTAATTTTCCAGGGTCACCCTTACAGGGCTCCCGGCCGCCTTCATGACAAGTCCCGCGAACTTCTCAGGGTCGGCGTCGTCAATCAAGTGAAAAACTATTGCACCGGCGCCAATATCACGGGCCAACTCAACGACCTCTTCCTGAAGCCCGAGGCAGTTTAGAGGATCAAAAAAAAGTTGTTGGCCCTTCTTTGGGTCGGGGAATGGAGCGTATGGCCCGACGATAGGGGAATGGATATCCAACTCGATTCCTGTCCTTTCAACCGCATCCTTTATCTCTTCCCTTTTTTCTCTCGATATTTCTTCAGGGAGCAGTCTTGTATAATTAAACGGGTGAAAATCAATGCTCAGTTCAACTCCTTGTATATTCTCCCTGATTGCCTTTTGAATCAGAAGGACAGGATCAAAGATCTGGTTCTCCCAGAAAGAAACGGCTATTACATTTCTTGGCTTTTCAAGTCTTCCCAAAGATGCCGGTGGAGTTTTATGCTTCAAAAACATGTTACGGTACTGTCGGCAAAATTTGATTATGTAATCGTCCAGTTCGGCAGAGCCGCTTTTCAGGAAAAGGAAGTATGGGGCGTGATCAAACAACCATGAGCTTTTTACGAGGAAGAACGGCGATTTCAGCAAACTATGAAAAGGATCTTCTTTTTCAACCTCTTCGACCAGGGCAAGAATATGTGATAATGTAGTATAGGATATTGTATAGCCGTATTTTTCCCGGGATATCTGATAAGCAAGCAACATAAAGGCCTTTTCTTTTTCAATTCCCATGCTGACAAGCTTTTTACAGCTCAGTTCGTATGATAAATCCTTTTCGACCAGGCAATCTTTTAAGATCCCCTTTACCGCATTGATATCATACCTATTTTGCCCCAATATCCCTCTCAACATATCCATAATTAAGTTCACTCTCCATGAAAACTTAAATTGGAACCCCACGGACGCGCCTGCGTGACCGAATGCGGATAATCCCGTTTACGCCTGCAAAGGTGTATAAAAGAACCTATCGCAGCAGAATGATTTATTCACCGTATTAGATTTAAAAACCTCTTCCAGTTAGGCCATGACCAGTATATTATAAGCGCCTTTCCCTTTATCTTATTGACCGAAACGAAGCCCCAGTATCTGCTGTCCTGGCTGTTGTCCCTGTTATCGCCCATTACGAATATCTGTCCTTCAGGAACCGTGACGGGGCCGAAATTATCATATCTTATTATCTCATCAAGAATGTAATGCCGTACCCCTCCTAATTCTTCTTCATATTTCTGCGCGAATCTTATCTCCTGATCCCGATATTCTTCAATATATTCACTCTCGACCTTTTTATTATTCACATAGAGCACATCCCTCCTGATCTCTACTGTATCCCCCCCCACTCCAATTATCCTCTTAATAAAATCTTTTCTTTCATCTTTGGGCCATTTAAAAACGACGATATCACCTCTTTGAGGTTCCTTGAATTCTATCAAATAACGGTCGATAATAGGAATTTTTATACCGTAGATAAACTTGTTCACCAGCAGGTGATCCCCTACCAGCAGAGTAGGTTTCATGGACCCGGAAGGAATCTTAAAAGCCTGAATAATAAACGTTCTTATAAACAATGCGAGTAATATGGCTATTACCGCGGCTTCCGCATATTCTCTAATGGCGCTCTTTTGTTTTACGGTCTGGTTGTTTTTATCCTTCTCCAAGTGGACCTCCTAGCAATCTCTCGAACTCTGTCCGAAAGGCACCTGTTAAAATTTTTATTTATCCTTATTATATTCAAGTGTTTTCTGCAAAGATTTTTTCTCAGCATAGAAAAAATCTGTTCACAAAATAAAAACAACAAAATATTATGAGCCGTTTGTCGGGCAAAGTCCGACAAACGGCTCATATTCATTATCCTCTGATCTGAATGGCTGGTATGGCATTCTGAATGAAACAAGCGAAATAGGTCAAAATCTTTCACTTCTATTATTTCTGTTGTGACCCGGCCCTGAAAACATATACAATATATAGTGTTAATTTAACATATTATATAC
>JAFGDF010000190.1 GCA_016932235.1 Deltaproteobacteria bacterium
TCTCATTGGTCTCCTCCTTTTTTTGATGTTATTCTGATTGCCTTATAGAACTTATTACGTATCATATGGGGATGTCCCCCTTTTCATTATCCATTAAAACGCCCTTCTCAAATACACTTCTGATCTTCTCCTTATCGGCCGGCCTTTGTTTTCGTCGCTCCCCGGATCAATTTTGTTTGATCGGATGTCGGGGCGTACAGTCCTTCCCTCCAAAAACTCATGCCAAAAGAATAACCGGGAATCCCCCCGGCCACTATAATACGAATATCTTCAGCCCTGTCCATGATCGGCAGCCTTCCCCCGGGCTTAAGGGCGTCTTTAAAAACGGAAATACGATCTTCAGGGATCTCCCCTGAATCGATCCTGGGTTGAATATTCGCAATTTCAGCGGGAGTCAGCTCTTCATAAGGGATGGCAGCGCGTTCATATAGTATCTTTTGCAGACTCGCCCGTGTATGGCCCTGTTTTGCCAGTTCCATAGCCAGCACAGGTTCGAAAAACAGGATATACTTCATCGGACCAGGATTCGAGCTTCCCCGTTTCCAGGTTGCCATTCCCCGGCGGGATTCCATCATCATGCGGACTGAGTTCTCCAGTATCTCCTCCGGGGTCCATGTTGCAACAGCGCCCCCTCCCAGCAGATGGCTGGATGCTCCCATAACCGAGGAAACGGTCACGCAGCTGTCTTCCGCTTTGAATCCCTGAGTAACATGGAAAGGGGGCCACGGACTTAAATCCTGGCTCTCGGCAAAAACATAGAATTGCTGCGATGGACGGCCGACGAGAGCCATATCGTTTACACCGGGCCATACCCGGCCGATGTTTATCAGGGCAAGCCGCAAAGCGCGTCCGATGGTGCTGTTGGCCTGCCACCCGTAGCCCAGGAATCCTATCCCTGAATTGATGTTGATCTCCTTTGCGATGGGACCGGTCACCATTATGGCGAAGTTGAAAGAACCGGTTGAGGTCATTACATGAAGGTCGTCGTAATCGGGATCCGTAATACATTCCATTGCGGCAATGATCACCGGCAGGTATTCCGGCCTTGCTCCAGCCATCACTGAGTTGATGGCAATCTTTTCAATGGTGGCAGTCCCGTTCTTGGGAGCTACAGTACCGATGATCTCATCCGGAGAACGATTCGTAGCCTTAAGCATGGCCTGGACCGCTTCCTCTGTCGGAGGCAATAGCGTTAAGCCGTCTCCCCACTGTCTGGCCAGGTAGATATCGTTGAATTTTTCGATGGCCAGCGCATATGTCTCCGCGGAAACAGTGATAGGTCCAAGGTCTTCCTTTTCGGGTGTGGTTCTTGCTTCTTCCTTTGTCAAGGGGCGTTTCAGTCCATCGATGAGTTCATCAATGACCGCTTTGGCAACAGGCATGATTTCCGCATCGGTCCCCCTGAGCCTGTAATAATCCTCAGCCTTTACCGTTACGATGCGTGCCCTCGGCATGCCGGCGTCTTCTGCCGCGGATTCCGCGTCATGAACAAAGTTATCGGTGCATACATAAACACCGGGCTTCCCAAGTTTTTCCACTCTGTAATAGCCGGCCACGCCGGCCCATGTGCAGGATCCTCAGTCTCCGACGCCGTAGAGGAATGCATCCGTCTCCTTTGCCATCTTTGCTGCCAGCTCATCACCAAGGTCAAAGGCGCCTGAGTAGCGTAAAATAGCAGTATCCGGCAGCTTTTCTTTCAACAGCTGCTCAATACTGTTCCAGAAGTGATTCCCGCCGGGCTTTTCGTTCCAATAAAGACCGATCTTTTTCCCTTTCAGATCGGGAATCCTCGGACTGGGTGGGGAAACAGGCGGGAGAGTAATTTCGCCGCGCGGATTGAGAACATGCAGCGTGACATCCGATGCATCCAAATCGGAATTAACAGGCTGGCATGCGAAAAAAAGAACTACAAAGATCGTTGCTGTTGAAATCCATATGCCGGTCTTTTTCATTGGATATGTCCCTCCTGGCATTGAATCGCCGATTTTAGATCCGCAGGAATCTCTTTGTTTGCCTGATTGTCTGATAACAACTTGTTTTTTAGTGAAAAACTATAGGGAAGTTGCGGTTGTGTGTCAAGATCAAGATTTTCATAGATTGCCGGGGTCGGACCAATGTCCCCTTCTGGCTTGCCTTCACCCTTTCTTGCATTGACATAGCCTGACCCGGCTTCAATGCATTATAGCAGTTATGCACGTTCTGCACGAACGTCCTCCATTACATTTATTTCACAATAGCCTGGTAGGCCAGCGTCTGGAACTTGCCTATCATTGACATTGCCGCGTCAGAGGGCATAAATTGCGTAAAGAACAACAACACCATGTCTTCTACAGGATCAATGGTCACCTGGGTTGATGCGGCTCCCCCCCATCCGAAATTGCCGACGGAACCCAGGTTCTCCGCGGCGGCGGGATTAAGCAGTGAAGAGACCCCTAGTCCATACCCAACCCCATTTCCAAAGGAAATTGAAGGTATGGATTCGGGCAGGTGATTCGCTCTCATGAATTCAACGGTCTTTTTCCCAAGGATACGCACGCCGTTCAGTTCTCCGCCATTCAGGAGCATTTGGCTGAATTTAAGATAATCCATAGTTGTGGACGAAAGGCTGAGACCTCCGAAGGGGTGCCCGGTAAACCGTGCGTAACCGCTGGTTTCAGGTTTGTCTATGGGGGTAATGCCGTTGCCATCCTTGGCAGGCCCGTAATTGGTCATGTAGCGTGATACATATTCTTTCGGAATTCCAAAGACCGCATCTTTCATCCCTAAAGGTTTGAAGATATTTTCAATACAATATTTGTCAAAGGGCATTCCTGAAAAATACTCAACCAGGTATGCCTGAACATCATGGGCAACACTGTAGACCCATTCTTCTCCGGGCTGGTAAAGCAGCGGCTGCTTTGCCAGCTTGTCGACAAGTTCCTTCAGTGAATCCATTTTATTAAAATCCATACCCGCGTCCTGATAGGATTTCGCGACAAGATCAGGACCGAATCCATAGCTGAATCCGGCAGTATGCCGGAATACATCATGTATGGTTATTTTTCTCTTCGGTTTTTCAAGGATCATCTTGCCATTGTCATCGACACCGGCAAATACCATGACATCCTTAAAGGCCGGGATATAAAGCTCGAGCGGATCACTCAATTGGAATTTCCCCTGCTCGTATAATGTAAGCAGGGCTGCACTTGTAACAGGCTTTGTCATGGAATAGAGCCTGAACAGATAATCGGCCGTCAGCTTCCTGCCTGCTTCGATATCCGCGTATCCGAATGCCCTGTGATGAACAATCCTGCCTTTACGGGCGACAAGCACAATAATGCCTCCGGTTTTTTTGCTGTCGATCTGTTCCTGTATGAATGTGTCAATCCGGGCAAGACGCTCTGAAGACATGCCAACCTGTTCCGGTTTCGCGGTCTCAAGTTCCAGGGCTGATACATTGGCACATATAAAAAATGTCAAAATTATAAAAATAGCTGCCGGTTTCACAAAACCAATAATTGATTTGGTTAAGATGCTTTTCATGAGATCCTCCTTTCACTGCCTTATTTAGAGTTATAGGAAATTCAAGACATGGAGTAGGATGCTCTTTTGTCTCCTTGGGCCTTGAGTCCCTCGCCTTCCGCCTTTCTTTCATACACATAGCTCGGTCCGACCCTATTTCGCCCCGGATTACTCATCATCAATTTTCAGCCCCGTAGGGCGACATGTTAATAGAAAATTCAATGATAAAATCAATCAGCCCCGTAGGGGCGACATGTTAATAGAAAATTCAATGATAAAATCA
>JAFGDF010000191.1 GCA_016932235.1 Deltaproteobacteria bacterium
AGGCGGGAAGGGATAGGAGATATCCTGGCCAACGGGACATACTGGGCTGCCAAAGAGATTGGTAAGGGAGCGGAAGAATATGCCCATAATACTATTAAAAAGCATGAACAGCTGCCCCTTAAGCTGTCAATGCTGAATCCTATCTATTTTATTATGTATGCCACCGGTGAGAAGATAAACATTACCCAGATTGAAGGTCAGTTTCCCCAGGCTCCCTGGCCCACAAGAGAGGAGAGAGAAGAGTTTGTAAAGGACTGGTTCCAGGTTCCTGATGAGAAATTCAAGCAGATCCTTTTAGACTGGGAACCTCGAGGTGAAAAATCCATGCCCTTTTACCCAACCGTTGAGATGTGTTGCGACATTGTTGACTGGCAGGAGAGGATGCATTATATCGACGACGCCCTTGGAATGTGCGCAGGTCTGTCATCATTTCCTCTGAAGCCTCCCTATCATATACACAACTACCCGAAATTCATCTCTGCAGGCACCGGTATTGATATGGATGAAGAAAAACTGACTGAATCGGTAAAGAGGTATAGAACCCTGGTCAGGGCCATTAATATAACAAGAGGTATGAGGAGAAAGGATGAAAAGCCTCCGGAAAACCACTGGAAGAAAAGGTTTCCCGAGCTTGAAAAGGAGCTCTTGGACTCATATTACAAACTCAAGGGCTGGAACGACGACGGTATCCCAACCAGGGAAACACTGGATGGATTGGGTCTGGACTATGTGACCGAAGAGTTTATTAAGAGGGGTATCTACTCGGAAGAAGAAGCCCCCTCGTTAGAGGAAACTTCCGCTGAAAATGAGAAGAAATAAAAGGAAGAGGTGGTGACCGTCATGGGTGAGAAAAAAAAGAAAATAATCAAAACAATAAAAGTCAATGCTGATGAATGCAATGGCTGCCGGGCATGTGAGGTCATCTGCTCCGCCTATCACGCCGCGCCTAAATACAGCAGCAACAACCCGGCCAGATCTCGTATTAGAGTGATTCGTCATCCGTTAAAAGACATATATGTTCCCGTATTCGCAGGTGAGTACACCCCTGCCGAATGTGCGGGCAGGGACAAATATATTATTAACGGAAAGGAATACGAAGAGTGCGCCTTCTGCCGCGCTTCATGCCCCTCCAGGGACGAATTCAAGGAACCTGATTCCGGTCTCCCGCTCAAGTGCGATATGTGTGAAGGGGAGGAAGAACCATTGTGTGTTAAGTGGTGCCTGGTTGATGCCCTGACCTATGAGGAACGGGAAGAGGAAGTTGATGAAGGAGAGGAGCAGGAGAAGCTGGAGATTGGCCTGGAGGCACTGGCAAACGAATACGGGCTGGACAATATAGTGGATGTGATAACCCGGATGGCCGAGTCAAAGAAGGGGGAAACAATAAGTTGAAACAAGGGGATTGGAAAATACAGTGGAGAATGTAGCCGATTATAAAGAGATCGTGGATCTCATCAAAGCGAGCGGTGGAGAGGCCTTCAGGTTATGCTTTCAATGCGGCTTATGCGATACGGTTTGTCCCTGGAACAGGGTCACGGCATTTAGTATGCGCAGGATAGTGAGAGAGGCCGCGTTCGGTATGACCGAGATAGAAAGTGAAGATATATGGCGTTGCACTACCTGTGGAAGGTGTCCCCAGCAGTGCCCCAGGGATGTGAGGCAGATAGAATCAGGGTTGGCATTACGCAGGATTGCCACGGAATACGGTGTTTTTCCAGAGTCTGTAAAGCCTGTTCGCACCATAAGGGGTAGTCTTGTTGCCGAAGGCAATACCTTGAGTGAGGAAAGGGCAAAAAGGGCGGACTGGGCAAAGGGACTTTCCGTAAAGAGTTTCACGGAGGATATGGAAATCCTGTATTTTCCGGGCTGCTATCCGAGCTATGATCCGAGGTTAAAAAAGGTAGCTGCGGCCACGGCCAAGATACTTAACAAGGCGGGTGTGGATTTCGGCATACTGGGTACCAAGGAGAACTGCTGTGGAGAGAGCATCAGGAAGACCGGAGACGAGGAGGTATTCATACGCCTGGCCAAGGAAAACATCAAGACCTTTATTGATAACAGGGTAAAGAGAATCCTTGTTTCATCCCCTCACTGTTATCATACCTTTAAGAACGAGTATCCTGAATTTATGGTTCACTTTGATGTTATTCATATGTCCCAATATATATTTGAGCTTATTCAGGCGGGAAGGCTTTCGATTGATAAGCCCTTTGAGAAAAAAGTGACCTATCATGATCCCTGTTACCTGGGCCGACATAACAATATCTATGAAGAACCCAGGGAAGTTTTAAAGAAGGTTCCCGGTCTGGAGTTGAATGAGATGCCCGATTCCCGGGCAAACAGCCTCTGTTGCGGGGGTGGAGGCGGCAGGGTCTGGATGGAGACTCAAAAGGGTGAAAGGTTTTCCGACCTCAGGATTGAACAGGCTATGGGGGTGGGGGCCGAACTTCTGGTGACTTCCTGCCCATACTGTATCACCATGTTTGAGGATAGCAGAATAACCCTTAATGCTCTTGAAAAGATAGAGGTTAAGGACATCACTGAGATAGTGGCGGAAGTTATATAGCCGGATTAATAATAAGGTGTTGTTTTAGATCTTTAAAAAACCTTGGTCAATTCATGGATTCCGCGGTCAAGCCGCGGAATGACAAATATAGTTCTTGGTTACAGAACAATAACTTGTCATTTTTGTTTTCTGCCCGTCATTCCGCGGTCAAGCCGCGGAATCCGATGTTTGGGTTTTGAAAAAAGCTAAACTGTTACATAATAAGGACGGAGAGAAGTGGAAAAAGAACTGTTGTTTAAAGAAAAGATTAAGAAACTTCGCAAGCCGGTTGGAGATGGTAATTTTGGAGATGTTATGATTGTGGGCGGAGGAATCAGCGGTATTCAGGCGTCTCTTGATCTTGCCACTGCCGGTTTTAAGGTCTACCTGGTTGAAAAGGCGCCGAGTATAGGCGGTCATATGGCCCAGCTTGACAAGACCTTTCCGACCAATGACTGTTCCATGTGAATACTCGCTCCCAAACTGGTCGAGGTCGGCCGGCATCCCAATATAGAGGTTCTCACCTACACTGAAGTTGAGAGTGTGGAAGGGGAATCCGGAAACTTCAAGGCAACCCTGATTAAAAAGCCGAGGTATATTATAGAGGACAAATGCACGGGCTGTACCACCTGTGTTGAATACTGTCCTCTTGAATACCCTGATCAATATAATCAGGATATATCCAATAATAAAGCCGTCCATATATACTTTGCCCAGGCGATTCCCCTCATAGCATATATTGATGAGAGCTGTCTTTATCTTAAGGAGAAGAAATGCCGCATATGTGAGGCCGTATGTGAGAATAATGCCATAGATCTGAGTCAGGTTCCGGAGAAGATAGAAGTAAATATAGGGGCGATAATTCTCTCTCCAGGGATTGAGCCTTACGATCCCGGTGTGAAGGATGAATATGGCTATGGAAGGCTGCAGAACGTGGTAACCAGTATGGATTATGAGCGGCTGTTATGCTCCACCGGTCCTTACCAGGGTGAGATACTGCGGGCTTCGGACAGGCTGCATCCCCACAAGATAGCCTGGATTCAATGTGTCGGTTCCAGGCGTGTTACTCCCGGGGATAACAGCTACTGTTCAGGCGTTTGCTGCACCTATACACAGAAGCAGGTAATCCTGACTAAAGATCATGACGCGGATGCTGAGTGTACCATATTCCATAATGATATACGTTCTTTTGGGAAGGATTTTGAGCGATACTACCAGAGGACAGAGGAACTTCCCGGTGTTCGTTTTATAAGAAGCTATGCGTCCATAGCAGGAGAACTTCCGGACAGCAAAAATGTGGTGGTAAGATACGCCACATTTGATGAGGGCGTAAAAGAAGAGGAATTTGACATGGTGGTGTTGTCTGTCGGATTGAATCCTCCTGCTGATGTAAAGGGTCTGGCAAATAAATTCGGCATTGAACTGGAGCATCATGATTTCTGCAAACTTGATCTTTTCAATCCCATGGAGACCAACAGGCCGGGGATCTTTGTAAGCGGAGGTCTGCAAGGGCCTCTGGACATACCCGAATCGGTTTTCAGTGCGAGCGGTGCGGGTTCCCAGTGTGGTGAGCTCCTTGACTACAGAAGGGGAAATCTTTCCAGAGAAAGGGTATATCCGGATGAAAGAGATGCCTCCGGAGAAGAGCCGAGGATAGGCGTTTTTGTATGTCATTGCGGTGCCAATATCGGGAGGATCGTGGATGTGCCCTCAACGGTTGAATATGCCCTGACCCTGCCGAATGTTGTCTATGCTCAGGAGCAGCTGTTCTCATGCGCCACCAATTCCGCTAAAGAGATAACTGACATGATAAAGGAGAAAAAGCTCAACCGGGTGGTAGTGGCCGCCTGTTCTCCGAGGACCCTTGAACCTTTATTCAGAGATACCCTCCGGGAGGCGGGAATTAATCAGTATTACTATGAAATGGCCAATATCAGGGAACATAATTCCTGGGTCCACTCGAAGGAAAAGGAAGAGGCGACTGAGAAGGCCAAGGATATAATCCGGATGTCAGTGGCGCGTGCCTTTCAGTTAGAGCCGTTACAGGAGTTTGATCTGCCGGTGAACAAGATGGCGCTGGTGGTTGGCGGAGGTGTAGCCGGTATGAATTGCGCCCTTTCCATAGCGAACCAGGGGCATGAGGTTCACCTGATCGAAAAGGATGAAAATCTTGGGGGAATGGCGAGGAGGGTCCATTCCACAATAGAAGGGCTGGATGTTCAGGCCTATTTGGATGATCTGATAAGGAAGATATATCAACACCGCTTAATACATGTGTATCATAATGCCGTAATCACGGAGGCTGCGGGTTATATTGGTAATTTTGTGACAAGGGTGAAGTCCGATAGGGGGGTATCGGAGATAAAGCATGGCGCTACGGTAATTGCAATAGGAGCTGATGTCTATAGCCCTGAAGAATATCTTTACGGTGAAGATGAGAGGGTAATGACCCATCTTGAGCTGGAGGAGAGGATCGCGAGAGGAGATGAAAAAGTTGTTAACGCGAAAACTATCGTGATGATCCAATGTGTGGGCTGCAGGAATGAGGACAGGAATTACTGCAGCAGGATATGCTGCAGCGAGTCTATAAAAAACGCCTTGAAGCTGAAAGAGATAAATCCCGAGATGGATATATACATCCTGTTCAGGGATATAAGGACTTATGGATTTAAAGAGGATTATTATCGGGAGGCGTCGGATAAGGATATAAAGTTTATCCGCTATGAGCCGGATGATAACAAACCCCGTGTGGAAACTGTTGAAGAGGGTGGCAGAAGCGTTTTAAGGGTCGGGGTGACGGATCCTGTTTTAGGTAAGGAGCTTGGCATAGATGCCGATATAATAGCCCTGGCGGCCGCTGTTATTCCATCCGAGTCAACCAGGGAAATAGCAGGATTATTCAAGGTAACCTTGAGCCAGGATGATTTTTTCAAAGAGGCGCATGTCAAATTAAGGCCGGTTGAGTTTGCCACGGAGGGTGTTTATCTGTGCGGACTGGCGCACTATCCTAAATTTATGCATGAAACGATTAATCAGGCCTATGGAGCCGCAGGCCGTGTATTGACATTGCTTTCACAGGACATTGTCGTGGCCTCCGGTTCTGTTTGCGGGGTGGATGAGAAGAAGTGTATAGGGTGCGGTGCGTGTGTTGAAATATGTGCCTACGGCGCATTAGAGCTTCGGGACACGAAACAGGGCAAAAAGGTGACGATTAATCCTGTTCTCTGTAAAGGAGATGGTCTCTGTAACACGAAATGTCCCACTGGAGCGATCTCTTTAAAGCATTTTACCAATGAAGAGATCATATGCGAGATTGACGCCCTGGTCCAGGAGGAAGAGGGTATCCGTCAGATGGACAGGGCGGTTGGAGATGTGTAAAATAATAGTTTGATGAGCTTTAAGACTCGAAAACAATAGAACAATAAGGGAGCTTAAGACAAATGAGTGCGGCACTAAAATTTAAACCAAAGACACTGGGCTTTGTATGCCACTGGTGAGCTTACGGCGCTGCTGACCTGGCTGGAGTTTCCAGACTTCAATATACGACTGAAATGAGACTTATCCGGGTCATGTGTTCCGGAAGAGTCGACCCGGAATTCATACTCAGGGCCTTCTCAAAAAAGATTGACGGGGTCTTTATCGGTGCCTGTCATCTGGGTGAATGTAATTATATCACCCATGGAAACTATCAGGCGCTGAATATGGTCCTTCTATTCAAAAAAATAATGGAACATATAGGTCTTAACCCGGAAAGGTTAAGGATCTCCTTTATGTCCAGCGGTGAAGCAGCCGTTTTTACTGAAGCTGTCAGCAATTTTATCAAAAAGATAAAGGAGCTGGGACCGATTGGAGAAGGAGAAGGCATAGACGATAATGAATTAAATTCCAGACTCGCGAAGATTACAAAGCTGATTCCCTACATTAAAATGCTGAAAAGAGAGAAGCTGGCGACCCAGATTGAGAAGGAAGAGGAATATGAAGGCTATTTTACCGGGGACGAGATAGAGAGCTTATTTAATGAAGTAGTATCCTACCATATTGATCCGGAAAAATGCCAGGCCTGCATGATCTGCGCAAGAAGGTGTCCTGTGGATGCCATTGACGGAGGCAAAAACCGGATCCATGTGATTGACCAGGATAAGTGTATAAAGTGCGGAACCTGTTATGAGGCCTGCCCTCCCCGCTTTAGTGCTATTGAAAAGCTTTCCGGCGTGCCCGTACCTCCCCCTGTCCCTGAAAACAAGAGAAACATCTCCAAAAAAGGTAAGGAGGGATGAGAAAAAAGAAGGTTATAGTTAATGATATAATGCAAAAAGGTTATGTATATTATCTCACCGAACAGGAAGGGACCGGCTTCCATCCGGATTTCAAACCTCAACTTACCCCGAAGCAGATGCTCGAACTCGGCATCTTCGGTGGTAAATACATGACGGACTGTCAAGAAGAATTTCCCAAACACTGGTTTAAAAACACCAGATTATGCCATGAACACCATGATCCTGCCCTGAATTTCTTCGGCATCAACGCATCAAAACCCTTATCCTACTGGCAGGAAAAAGGATGGATCTACCATGAAGACGTCAGGGGATGGTTTCAGTGGTACTGCCGGTATTATATGGGAAGACGGTGCCCTGACGATGACCGCCAGATCAAAAGATGGTCCGCCATGAAAAGGCATATATCCCAGCTGACGAAAAACTGTTATCCGGGTGATCTTAACTGCCGTAAGAAGCAACGTCAGGCCATACTTCACTGGGCATATGACAGCAGGAAGATGTAGGTCTACAGATCTATCAGTTCGATGTCACCCCAGGCTGCCATCCGGTCATCCATGATAACGACGCCGCCCGAGATACCTTCAATCCTCTTAGCCCGGTCCGTAACATTTGCCAGGTCTTTTTTTGATCGGATACTGTTTCCTATGGCCGTGGCAGCGCCATCCGCCCGGGACGCTGACGAAGAGAGTATACAAACCGCATCCGCCATACCCATGCTCAGCGAATGCCCGATCGTTCCGGAAGATGAACACACCCCGACCGGCATCTGTTCCGGATAGATCCTTAAACCGATCTTCTCACTCAGGGGTGATTGGCCGGCATAGATGGATATACTTGCTTTCCGATTCGTCTTCAAAAAAATATCACCGCCGTTTTCAACAATCACCTGTTCTGAAAATTCCATGAGACCGGCGCCCACAAACTGGGAAATGGCTCCTGCGACAGAGGCCATGGGGCCTACACCGATATCTGCTGTTGAACGGATCATGTCTCTTACAATGGCAGGTGCAAATGGGTCATCTTTGTACGGCTTGAGTGTGGTTAGGAAGTCCGGGTGGTGTTGAATATATCCTTCAAGGTGGTGTCTGCATTTGAAAACCAGGTCCCTTGTTTCATCGGAAAGATCCCTGTCTGAAGAAACCCACAGGTCGGTCTCCTTGACAACAACATTAAAAAAGACCATTCCACCGGCCTTCACCCTTTCCCTGTAGGATCTTTTTCCGTATTCCGTCGTCACTGACCTATTCATGCCTCAGGGCGATAATGGGGTCCACTTCAGCCGCCCTTGCAGCAGGGTATAGGCCGAAAATGATACCGATTCCCACACTTATGACCAGGGGCAGTACGATACTTATGGGCGTAACGACCGTGGGCATACCCGCAATCAATGTGATGATCATGGGGATGAACACACCGAGTCCAAGTCCCACTATTCCTCCGATGGTGGAGAGCACCACCGTCTCTATCAGAAACTGGATGATGATCTGCCTCTTTTTCGCGCCGATCGCTCTCCTGATCCCGATCTCACGGGTCCTTTCAGTAACCGATGCCAGCATGATGTTCATGATCCCGATGCCTCCCACAAGGAGGCTTATGCAGGCAATGGATCCCAGCACTATATTAAAGGTCCGTTTGGTGGCCTCCGCCTGTCTCAGGAGGGCGAGTGGAACGCTTATGACATAGTCTTTCTTGTCATGAAATCGCGCCAGCATGGTCTCAATACCCCTGGCTACGGACTCCACATTTTCTATTGCATTGACCTCGACAATAATCTGGTCCAGCTCAACACGCTTCATCTCATAGGAACCCGAGGTCCTTTTCATGCTCGTGTCCCCATAATATACCCTGGCTACATCAATGGGAATATAGGCGTCCACCTCCTGATCCGGAAGCTGAACATCCGCCGACTTTCCTCCCTCGCTTTTGACTATCCCGATAATCTCAAAGTTGCTGCCGCTGATGCGAAGGTTCTGGCCGATCGTGTTCTTTGTAGCCAAGAGTCTCCTTGCTCCGAATTCTGTAAAAACAGCCACGGCGGCCTTGTTCTCAAGGTCCGATGGCGCAAGGACGCGGCCCGCCTCAAGGGGCCGCTTTACAAGATCAAACCAGTCGGGTGTGGTCCCGACCACACGAAGCTCCAGAGACCTTTCACCAAGACGTCCCTCTTCCCTGACAAGCTTTACGGGCACTGTTCGGTTGATATTCTTGAAGGTATCATTAATGCGCTCATGATCTTTGTAGGTAAGTCCGTATACGCTCATGCGGGAACTGGTGGCAGCTGTAGCCTCCTCCTCTATCGGCTTCTCGGATGTGATGATAATGTTATTGCTCCCCACTTTCCTGATCTGTTCAAGGGCCTCCTTGCTTGCCCCTTCCCCCACCGAGAGCATGGCGACGACACTGCCCACTCCGAATACCACTCCGAGCATGGTAAGAAAAGATCTGAGCTTGTGGAGAAGAAGGTTCTCAATGCCCAGGAGCACGTTTCTTAGAAATCTACTCTGTGCCATGGTCTTCTCCATCCACTCTGTCTATCTTCCCATCTTTCATGAAAAGGATATTTCTTGCCAGTCCGGCTATTTCCGGCTCATGGGTCACCATAATGACAGTCTTGCCCAGACCGTTAAGTTCCGTGATAATCTTCAGAATCTGCTCCCCCGTGGCCGTGTCAAGGTTTCCGGTCGGCTCATCGGCCAGCAATATCTGGGGATCATTGGCCAGGGCCCTTGCTATTGCCACCCTCTGCATCTGTCCTCCCGAAAGCTCCGTGGGCCGATGATTGATTCTGTCCTCCAGTCCCACCCTGGCGGCAAGCTCTTTCGCCCGCTCCCTGCTTTTTTCAGCGTCCCAGCCGAGATAGTACAGGGGAAGCTCGATGTTTCTCTGTACGGTCAACTGGGGAATGAGGTTGAAACTCTGAAAGATAAATCCGAGGTGCCTCAGCCTGAACTCGCTCAATGAATCATCATCAAGACCTCCAACATCCTGCCCCTCAAGGAGATACCTCCCTCCCGTAAGCCGGTCCAGACAGCCGAGAATATTCATCATGGTACTTTTTCCCGACCCGCTGGGACCCATTATGGCCCAGAAGCTCCCTTTTTTAAAAGACACACTTACCCTGTCCAGTGCCATCACCTCTTCATCGCCCATGGGATAGATTTTGGTCGCGTGGTCAAGGATGATTATTTTCTCATCGGATCGGTCGGTCGGATTCATCTACCCTCCTCCGTGGCTAAACCGGCGGTCCCTGCCCTTCCCTGCTGAGGCGAAGCGGAGGATCCTGACCTTACGCCGCCGGAACCCCCGGACACGCGCCCGGAGACCTCGGAGAGGGTTATAAAACCATCCCCGTCTTTATCCAGACGTTTAAAGGCATCATCATCACGTGGAAATTCCACTCTTGAAACGCGGCCATCCCCGTCTTTATCCAAACGACCTATAAAATCGCCACCGGATAGGGGAACCGCTCCACTCTGTGATTGGCCGTCAGGGCGGGCAGTATCCCGGGGGGGCTGGTTAAGGGACATCTCCTCACCTCCCCTTTCAACCGAAGAGTCGGCCTTTAATCCGGGGGAGGCTTGAGGTGACCTGTCAGGGATATCCTCTGTTTCTATTATCTCGTCCTTATAGGCGGTTTCCACGGCGGCAGCATGAACAAGTGGAGGGGCCAGAGATACTATCTCTCCAGGTTCAAGACCACTTATGATCCTCACCATGCGGTTGTTGTCCAGCCCTATCTCAACCTTTCGGGGTATCTGCTCTTTTCCCCTGACCAGATATGCGGTCGGCTGGTTTTCGACACGAATAACCGACTGGATCGGGACATATAGGGCATCCTTAAACTGCTCCACAATAATTTCTGCGGTACAGCCCATGCCTGCCCTGAGGAGAACCGTATTTTCCGTATTGTCGAGCTGTATGACCGTCTTATATACCTTCAGGGCCGGATTCAGAAAGGCGCTTCGGGCGTCAGGAAGGGGAGCGATAAAAGAAACCCGGCCCGTGAACCTTTCTCCCGGCAGCGCCTCCACCGTGACCACAACAGGGAACCCTGTCCTTACTTTATCAAGACTCGCCTCATAAACCCCGATTTCCGCGTTATAACCAGCGGATGTGGGTAGATGGATCAGGTCCTGTCTTTCCCTTACCTGCTGACCTTCTTCAAGAGGCTCTGTCATCATGCTGCGCCCAGGTCCTCCTCCGCCTGACGCGCTTGTGGCATAGATTACCAGCCCGTCGGCAGGGGCATAGATCTTGGTCTTCTCAATCTGGCTCTCTGTCTTTTTAAGCTTATCCTTCTGTTGATTATACTCCGACTCTCTTGCCTTTAGGCTTGCCATGGCCTGCACCACATCGGCCTTTGCTTTCCGGGTCATCCTCTCAAGGGCCATCTCGGCCTGCTTTACGTCGCTCTCAAGCTGGGCGACACGCCTCTTATGGGTATAATTGATCAATAGATCCAAATCATTTTTCACAAGCTCGAGGTCAAGAACCTTTTTCTTTTCAGCAAGTTCATCGGCCTGGAGTTCCGTCTTTGAAATATATCTTTCATCGTAGAGTTTTTTCGACCACTCCAGCTTGTCCTGTGCCCTTGCAACCTCTTCCTCTGCCAGTGTGATTTTTGCCTCCGCCTCTTTTAGCTGATTGGGATACTCTCCCTTAATATATTTTTCCAGGTCCTGCATTGCAAAATCATAGGCCAGCTGGGCCTTATCTATATCACTCCGGGCCTGATTCTCAACAACCGCCAGATCTTCACGGGCGCTTATGAAAGACGCTTCCGTGTTTTGCACCTTGATCTCCTGATCAACCTTCAGATCCAAAAGATTGCTGGCGTCAAGTTCGATCAAAAGATCCCCTTCCTTGACCCTGGCGCCTTCATCAATCAGGGTGATTATGGATGTCTTGCCCTCCACCTCGTTTTTTACGATTATCTTCTCCCTCGCCTGGATGGTTCCTGTTTCCGTTACGCTTATCTTAAGCGGGCCTTTCATAACCGTGAATGTGGGAGTCAGGCTTGCGGCGCTTTTATCCGAATCCAGAAAACGAAAACCCCCCACTATTAAACCTGATACCATGACGGCAAGGGCTGTTATCTTAATAACTTTACCTTTCAAAGAACCTTTATTCTTATTCATCATATTATTTCTCCCGGGGATAATCTTCTATTATTAGCCCGCTTTTATCGATCTTTAAGACCCCTGTATCCCTCTGAAAGGCCAGTTCGGCAATCCGGTAATCAACCACAGCCGAGGTGAGTGCGTTTTTAGCAGTCAACAGTGCTTCCTGCGCATCAAGGAGATCCCTGAGCTGGACCCTTCCCGCCTCAAGAAAAAGGTCCGTGCTCTTGACCCGTTTTTCAGCAAGTTCTACAGCGCTGGATTGGACGGACAGTGCCTCACGGGCCTCCGACATCTCGCTTATCCTTTTCCGTATAGAGATCTTTATATCGTCCTCCAGCTTCTGAAACTCCCTTACGGCCCGTTCCAGTGAGATGAGGCTGTTACGAAAGGCATTTCTTTCCGCGGTACGCTCAAAAGGCAGATCAATGGTTAACAGGCCTGTATAGATACCCTGTTCCGTCCTTATTCTCGCATCTTCCAGCCCCGCAGTGGCAATGGACCGTGATTGTCCAAGACTCGCCTTGCCCAGCAGCGTCAATTCAGGCCCAAGGGCATCTGCCTGAACCACCACCTTCCTCTGTGCATCATAGATTTTCCCTTCAAGGACAAGGAGATCCAAACGGTTGTCAAGCCCCAGCCCTATGGCATCACTTTCATCATTATTCCCCTTTAGATCCGGACTTTTCTTTTCAACAGGGTCCTGATTGTTCCCGGGAATTCCATAGTAGCTCTCATTATTTGCCGGTTCCGTCTCCCTGACCCGGGCTGTAAGGCTATTCAGTTCAGACCTGTCCGGTTCGACTCTTGAATCAGGAGGCAGACCTAAAAGCCTTTTAAATGAGTCAAGAAAGCTGTTATAAGATTCCATGGCGCTTACCCACCGGATTCTGGCACTTAGTTCTTTCTGTACAGCCTGATCAACATCGATCTCCGTTGCCCTGCCCGCATCCGCGAGTTTCCTCAGTCGCCTGGCGGATTCCATAAGATTTAGATAGTTTTCAAGGGCATTATCCACCCTGTCCGCCTGTCTGAGGACATCCAGGTAACTGCTCGTTATATCCACCGCAAAAGTCTTCTTATACCTCTCAAAGGTATAGATCGCGTATATCACATCCTGTTCCGCCTGGGTCATTGATTCGGTAACGATATGACGTCCTGATCCCCTTAATAAAGGGATGGTTATGGACGCGTCACCCACTATGCCGAATGATGATGTCTTGCCCTGGGTCAGAAGGCTCACAATGTCCACAGCAAGGGCCGAGGCTATTTTCATCCCGTTGGCAAGACTTTTGCTTATGCCAAGACTTCCGCTATGTTCCAGCGCTTTGACCGTATCTGCATTAACAGCGGATGAAGTTTTGCCTGTGACACTGCCTCCTGATTTGTCAACAATTACAGAGGACTGGGCTTCACCTTTTAATTTTATCCCTAAATCATCCCGGGCCAGGTCAAGGGACAGGGCCGCCCTGAAAATATCCTCTTTTTTCGTCTGATATTCGTTATTGTTATCAGCCCCCACCTGAAGTGCCTGAACCAGAGAGAGCTTTAGTATCCGGTCCTGCAAAATGGGAATATACTGATCATCTTTTGAGGAAAGGGCCTTTGGATAATCTTTTACCGGCCAGTGGGCGACAGGTTCCAGCCTATCCGTTCCAAAGGATGGATTTCCTGAATATGGCAGATCCTGCTCAATCAAAAGTCTTCTCCGGAGTATATCACTCGGACGTTCTATCTTTAATCCATCGCTGTATCCGAAGAGCTGTTCCTGCTTTTCATCTATGATGGATCTTGCCGCAATGTCCGCTTCCAATAGATAACCGGAGGAGGTCTTGCAGCCCGTCTGAGTAATCAGAGGAGTTAACAGCACAAGAAACAATAGATATATCTTGAAATATCTCTGAACCATAATGAACCCCAAATTTTTGCCATCGTAAAATCCCTGTTTGTATACATCTTGACCCGGATATAATCAATAATCAAGTCGCTTCCGGAAAAGAGAGCCCCATGGACCATAAAAGATCTCCAAAAGAAGTTTTGCGATATCTTAACCGGAAATTACTGACCGGACAGGAAGAGAAGAATAGTATGTACCTTTCCGTCCAAACAGGGCTTGAAAATATCAATGTCTTCTTATGGTTTTATGGTCGTGTCTCAAATCCCGATCAATCCACCTGTCTCGTATTTTCTCCAACTCGCTCATTTTAGATCTTTGTTCATCGGAAAGGAGTCCCCTCATTTCAAATCGGTACAGCGTGATCTTCTCTCTTATCTGAGATTGCAGCGCGTCTATCTCCTTCTCCTTGGCAAGAATCTGATCCCGATCCGGATCTGTCTGCTCCCACAGGATCTTTAACTCCGCCCGCATACCAAAGACTTGATCCCTCAAGGGCTTAAGGTCTTTGAGGAAAACCTCGTGGATCTTCTTCAGATTTTCTGATTGTTCTTCGGTCAGATTGAGTTTTGATACCAATGGTGCGGTCCATCTGTAATAAGGTCCTATGATTCCCTCCCAGGGATTCGCGAAGGCCCATAGTGATGAAATAAGGATGACTGATGTAACCGAAATAATTAATAATTTTTTCATATTATCTTACCTCCATATCATCGGATAGATAAGATTATGCATTTAATATGCCAATCATATAAAGAGAGATAAAATCATTTAACATTGTGAAATTATGATATGTTTCAGGCACAGACCTCATTTGGTGAATATAAAGACACAATCCGGGAGCGGCAATAAATGTCGGTTAAAATTACAGAATTTATTAATAAATCTTGAAAAACAAGATATTAAGTGTTTAATGGGATTTTAACCTTTCGACAAAATCGTCGAGGATATCGCTAATTATGAAAAATAACATCCCATTGAAAAAACAGAAAATGTTTCTTCAGCCCATTGCCGTGGCCCTTGTCTGCCTTGTTTTTGCCCTGCTCTTCTTCAGCACGGCCTTCATTCAGATTCGGCGTCTGGAATCCACACTTCAGGAACTCCTACAAAGGGAAGGAGTTACTATAATTGAAGAATTTATTCGGCTTTCTCAGAAAAATTTCAATTACCTGAACGGTGAAGACAATGGTTCGATTGAAATGAACATGAACTTGAATGGGCTGGGAGAGGGATTCACTGTCAGGGAATCCCTTGTATGGGAACTTATGGACATTGCCCGGGAGATCGACGTAAAAGCGGAAGACCCTCTTTTCTCCTCCAATGATGATATCCGTGAACTGGCTTCAAAAGAAAATTTGGGCACGATCGTGATTATTGATAATGATGGGAAAATACTGTTTCAAAGCGGTCCCATAAACGGAAACCTGCTGACCGGGGCGCAGCCCCTGATTAAAGGAAAGGACGAAATTTTAATCGATCTTTTCAAAGACCAGGCAGACCAGAACTCCCCCGGTCTCATCGGAATAAGAAGAAAATCGGGCAATGGAACAATTATTATCATCCTGGACGGCAAAAATATTAAATATTGGAAATCACGTACGGCCGTTCAGGTCGCGGCTGAAGAAAAGGAATGGGGAGAGAACGTTCGTTATCTGATGGTTATGGACGCCAATGGCAATCTGATTGGTGGGATCGGCGATATCAGCAACAGGGATTGGGCGGAAACAACTCTCCTTCCCCTTGACATGGACAGGAGCAGTAGATGGTTGAAATCCGCTTCAATAAGCGTTTTAGAAACATATGCCCCTTTAAAATTTAACAACCAGGCCACAGGGAAGATAATATTAGGTCTTGACGGGGAAAGGATAGATAATCTTTTAAGAAAAAACCGCGATCAGATTTTTCTCTCCCTGGGTCTTATGCTTTTGATAGGCATCATCGCGGTCTGGCTTCTCTACCGGAATCAGAATCAGCATCTTTCAAGAATCCAGCAAATGAGTGATAAGCTAAACCAGGCGGAGAGACTCTCGTCCTTAGGACAACTTGCAGCCGGTGTGGCCCATGAAATCCGGAATCCACTGAATGCAATCAGTATGGCCGCCCAGAGGATACAACGGGAATTCGGTCCGCCTGAAGAAGACATTAAGCGCGATTTTACTCAGCTCACCGGGATCGTAAGGGATGAAATACGCAGGCTTAACAGGATTATCGAAGATTTTCTCAGTCTATCGAGAAGCAGGTTCAATCTTCGTTCCCAATCGATCATTCATCTTCTTGAGGAGACTGCCAGCCTCTTTGAGGGAGAGGCTGAAGCAAAAAATATTGTAATAAAAAAGCAATGGAACAACAGCGATTATATGGTCTATATGGACATGGATAAGATGAAACAGGCGCTCCTGAATCTTATCAAAAATGCCATTGAATCGATCCCGGATAAGGGCACGATTATCCTGACCTTAGTCTCCAAGAGTAGTACCTCCATATCTATCCTGATAACGGACACGGGGAGAGGCATATCGCCCGATGATATAATGCGCGTCTTTGACCCCAACTATACAACCAAGGAAAAAGGGTTAGGCCTTGGACTCCAGATCTCCTATGAAATTATTCGCGCCCATAAGGGTGAACTGCTCGTTAAAAGCGATCCCAATAGAGAGGGGACAACCTTTGAAATCATACTTCCCTGTGAAGGGAAAATGGATATCAATAAAGGACAGTCTTTATGAACAGACTTAATATTATCATTGTAGAAGACGAATCTCCTCAGAGAAAAATGCTCGGGGATTTCCTCAATAATGAGGGACATGGTACTGTTGAAGCGGAAGATGGTGAGAAGGCCATCAATTTGATACGGACAATGCCCTTGGATCTTGCGATAATAGATTACAGGATGCCCGGAGCAACCGGCCTTGAAGTACTCAGGGAGGCAAAGGCCCTGAACCCTGAACTCGATATAATCATTATTACGGCCTACGGAACCATTGAGACTGCCGTAGAGGCAATGAAGGCAGGGGCCGTTGATTACATTACAAAACCTATCGACCTGGAAGAGTTACTTCTGGTTATCAACCGGATCGCCTCACACCGTATTCTTTTAAGGGAAAATGAGATCCTCAGGCAGCGTCTGAATGAGAAATCCCTGTCACAGGAACGTATCATCTATAAAAGCATAAAAATGGCTAAAACAATCAATCTGGCTGCCAGGGTCGCTGAAAGCCACGCCTCTGTATTGATTCAGGGTGAAAGCGGTACCGGCAAAGAACTTCTTGCCGGATTGATTCACAGCCTGAGCCCCAGAAAGAATAATGCATTAATCGTGGTCAATTGCGCCGCTCTTCCCGAGTCAATTCTGGAGAGTGAACTGTTCGGCCATGAGAAAGGCGCATTCACCGGAGCAATGCATAAAAGGATCGGCCGCTTTGAACAGGCCCATAAAGGAACGCTTTTTCTGGATGAGATAGGTGAGCTTTCGCTCCAGGTTCAGGTAAAACTATTGAGATTTTTACAGGACGGCGAGTTTCAGCCTGTTGGTGGAAATCAGGTTTTTAAAGCCGATGTAAGGATCATCAGCGCGACAAACAGGGACCTTAAAACATGTGTAAAGGATGGTATATTTCGGGATGACCTTTTTTTCCGTCTTAATGTCGTGGAAATAGAGATTCCATCCCTGAGGGAAAGGCGTGAGGATATCTCCCTTTTGATCGATTTTTTTATTGAAAGATATTCAAAAGAGAACGCAAAGGCTGTCAGAGGCATAAGCAGGGAATCCAGGGATCTGCTCCTGAAGTATGATTACCCGGGTAATGTGCGGGAGCTGGAAAATATAATAGAAAGAGCGGTTGTTATCTCCAGAGGGCCTGTTATCTCATTAACGGACCTTCCCTTCAGCGGAAGGGAAGATATATTTTCCGCTGATCTCATGGGGGAAGGTGGAACCCTTAAGGAAACCCTTGAAAAAATAGAACGAAGTCTCGTTGAACAGGCCATGAAAGATGCGGATAATATCCAGACCCGCGCCGCCGAAGCCCTTGGCCTGAGCGAAAGGATGTTGAGATATAAGCTGAAGAAATATGGCCTTAAGTGATGTCAGATGCCATGGGCTAAATACGATTATCACGATCCCCGTTTTATTTTACAGGTTACGGCTTTCCAATTTAATGGATAACGAAACAACGATAATTTCTTAGCGCTTATTTATCAATCAAGTCTAAATTTTGGGATAAGCAGATCCTGACCTATGAGAATTCAGAAACTCCTCTGCAAATAGAGATAGGTC
>JAFGDF010000192.1 GCA_016932235.1 Deltaproteobacteria bacterium
GCCGTTTCCCATTGAGGGATTGATCCGGGAGAGCCTGGTTATTCTGGAGGAATCCAGCGGCCGGCAGTATCGTTTTGGAATGCCGGGCCCCGAGTTCCAAGAACACGAATGGGAACAATTCCTGAATGCCCTGTCGGCAGCAGAACCGAAACCCGATTATCTGGTAGCCAGCGGAAGTCTTCCTCCGGGCGTGCCCGCTGACTTTTATGCACGGGTGGCGCGCGTCGGGAAGGGAAGGGGAGCAAAAGTTATCATCGACGTTTCGGGTGAAGCCATGAAGGAGGCGCTTAAGGAAGGCGTGTATCTGATCAAACCCAATATCCGTGAATTCAGGGAGTTGGTTGGTAACAAGATCAAAGAGGAATCACAGATCAAGGCAGAGGCCCGAAAAATGATCAAAAGCGGCCGGTGCGAGGCGCTGGTCATCTCCCTTGGCGCGGCAGGCGCTTTGATGGTTTCGGAGGAGATCACCGAACACATTCTGCCGCCGACCGTGCCGATTGTAAGCAAGGTTGGGGCCGGAGACAGTATGGTGGCAGGAATCGTTCTGAGCCTTGCCCGGGGTAAGCCACTCAGGAAATCCATACTCTTTGGTGTGGCGGCCGGCACTGCAGCCGTCATGACGCCGGGAACGGAATTGTGCCGGAGGGAGGATGCCGAGAGGTTGTTTGAAAGCATGGTTTAAGGGTCTCTGCCAGAAAATCAAACACCAGGGACGAAGCATGAGGCAAGTCGCACCAAGCAAAGGGGTTGGCAGAGCAGGGTATATCATAAGAAGGAGACACCAAGAGTGAGGATGAGAGCCAAGGGAATTTTTCGGAATCTGCTCCATAGAAAGGCACGTATCGGCAGTAACAGCCTGGCACAAGCGTACACCAACGACGAGCCGCCGCTGCGATCGGAACTGTTCTCCATTGACCAGATGAAACAACACAGCAAGGCGCTGGCGGAATCGCACAAGCTGAGTTTGGGACATGCTTCGGATCGACTTTTGACGCGTCTGGCTGAGAATGAAGGTATCCTGAGCGGAACCCACAACCTGCTGACAGAGGCAGTTAAGGCCAACCGCCGGATCGTGCCGGCCGGGGAATGGCTGCTCGACAACTTTTATCTGATCGAAGAACAGATCCGCATGGCCAGACGACACTTACCCAAGCGTTACAGCCGTGGATTGCCACGATTGATGAACGGTTCATCTGCCGGGCTTCCGCGTGTGTACGACATTGCACTGGAGATCATCTCGCATGGCGATGGACGGGCGGATCCGGAAAGTCTCAGCAGCTTTGTGGCCGCCTACCAGACCGTTACCATCCTGAAGCTTGGAGAGTTATGGGCCGTCCCGATCATGCTGCGCCTCGCCCTGATCGAGAATCTGCGCCGCGTTGGAGCCAGGATCGCCGGTGACCAGATTCACCGCAACCGTTCCGAATACTGGGCGGACCGGATGATGGGGATATTGAAAAAAGATCCCAAGAGCCTGATTCTCGTGATTGCGGATATGGCCCGGTCGAGCCCACCGCTGGAGAGTTCATTTGTCGCGGAATTTGCGCGCCGTTTGCAGGGACAGGGACCTGCTTTGGCCTTGCCACTTACCTGGATTGAGCAGAGGCTCTCGGAGGCGGGTCTGACGATTGAAAGGCTGGTGCAGGCGGAGAACCGACAACAGGCCGCCGATCAGGTTTCTTTAAGCAACAGCATCAGCAGCCTCCGATTTCTGGGAGCGATGGACTGGCGTGAGTTTGTAGAGACGATGAGCGCTGTCGAACAGACCCTGCGGGAGGACCCCGGCGGCGTTTACGGCAGGATGGATTTTGCCACCCGGGATCGCTACCGTCATGTGGTGGAAAAGATTGCGAAAAGCAGCCCGCTGTCCGAAAGAGATGTGGCCAGCCAGGCCATCCGATTGGCCCGTGAGGAGGCAGGCAAGGATAACAGCGACGATCGAGCAGCACATGTCGGGTTCTACCTGCTCGAAGAGGGATTGCCGCAAATTGAAGAAATAACGCAGGTGCGCAGATCTCACTTTGAGGCTCTTCGTCGATTATTCCGCCAGTTCCCTTTGCTCTTCTATATGGGCATAATCACGCTGATTACGTCTATTTTCACCGGGAGTTTGCTGGCCAAGGCGCATACCATGGAGTACTATTGGCTAATCGCGCTGATAGCCCTGATCTTGCTGCTGAGCGCCAGTCATCTGGCCGTTGCGCTGGCGAACTGGCTGGCTACATTACTGGCAACGCCACACTTGCTGCCGCGAATGGATTTTTCCGGAGGAATTCCTCCGGAATCGCGCACCTTAGCTGTGATACCGGCGATGCTCACGAGCGCGCAAAACATTGAGGATCTGGTCGAGGCGCTGGAAGTCCGTTTTTTAGCTAATCGGGACGATCACCTGCATTTCGGTCTGCTGACGGATTTCCCTGACGCAAAAGAGAAAACGATGCCTGATGACGAACCGCTGTTACGGCTCGCCGAAAGAAGAATTCAAGGGTTGAACGAAAAGCATCGAGCTTCAGAGGCTGATAGATTCTTTCTTTTTCATCGTCCGCGCCGCTGGAATCCGCAGGAGCAAATTTGGATGGGTTACGAGCGGAAGAGAGGAAAGCTTGCTGATTTGAATTCGCTTCTGCGCGGCGATAAAAGAGACCGGTTCTCCCTCATCGTTGGCGATATCGCCGTGTTATCGAATGTGAAGTATGTGATCACACTGGACACGGATACGCAGCTTCCCCGCGATTCGGCATGGCAGTTTGTGGGAGCCATGGTTCACCCGCTGAACCGGGCGCGGTATAACGAAGACAAGCAGCGTATCGAGAAGGGGTACGGCATCCTTCAGCCCCGGGTGGCAATGAGCCTGACGGGAATGAACCGGTCGCGATACGCGCTATTGTGCGGGCCTGAGCCGGGCATCGATCCGTATACCCGTGTTGTCTCAGATGTTTACCAGGACCTCTTCGGTGAAGGCTCCTTCATCGGCAAGGGCATCTATGATGTTGAAGCGTTTGAGCGAGCGCTCAAGGGACGCTTTCCTGAGAACCGGATCCTCAGCCATGATCTCGTGGAGGGATGCTACGCGCGGGCTGGTCTGCTCAGCGATGTGCTGTTGTACGAGGAATATCCATCCAGCTACAGCTCGGACGTGAGCCGCAGGCATCGCTGGATTCGCGGGGATTGGCAAATTGCCCGCTGGCTTTTGCCGGGTGTTCCAGGCCTCGGTGAAAGCCGCCGGAAGAATCCGCTCTCAGGGTTGTCCCGATGGAAGATTTTCGACAATCTTCGCCGGAGCCTCGTACCGGCGGCATTGACCTTGATGCTGCTCCTCGGCTGGACTGTCTTGTCATCGCCATGGCTATGGACTCTCGCCGTCATCGGAACCATCCTGATTCCCTCCTGGATGGTTTCTTTTCTGGATCTGTTTCAGAAACCGGGCGATATGCGGCTGCGTCAGCATCTTGCGGTCGAGGTGCGATCGGCCGTCCGGCACTCCGCTCAGGCGGCCTTTACGCTCGCATGTCTCCCATATGAGGCCTATTTCAGTCTGGATGCCATTGTGCGTACGGCCTGGAGGATGTGGGTCACCCACAAACGACTTCTGGAGTGGAACCTTTCGAGCGACGCCGATAGGAAAAGCCGAACGGACCTTGCCACTTCCTGGCGGACAATGTGGCTTGCCCCCGTTCTGGCTGTTGCCACGGCGATTTATCTATCTCTTTCGAGGCCGGCCGCGCTTGCCGTGGCCGGGGCTTTCCTTGTCCTATGGTTTGCCTCTCCTGTCATCGCTTGGTGGATCAGCCGGCCTCTTTCTCGCCGTGGAGCAAGACTGGCTGCTGATCAGGTTCTTTTTCTTCGGAGGCTTTCCCGAAAGACCTGGGCTTTCTTCGAGACTTTCGTCGGCCCGGAAGATCATTGGCTGCCGCCTGATAACTTTCAAGAGCATTCCACTCCAGTGGTCGCGCACCGCACGTCGCCGACCAACATGGGGCTGGCACTGCTTGCGAATTTATCCGCTTACGACTTCGGATACATTCCCGCCGGGCAGCTCATCGAGCGAACGGTAAAGGCTTTCCACACAATGGAAACACTGGAACGCTACCATGGCCACTTTTACAACTGGTACGACACGCGGTCTCTGAAACCGCTGCCTCCCATGTATATTTCGACGGTGGACAGCGGAAACCTCGCGGCCCACCTGCTGACCCTGCGGTCCGGTCTGCTGGCCCTTCCCGATTCCCGGATACTGCAAGAGAGATTGTTTGACGGACTCGGCGACACCATGCGGATACTCGTGGACGCCGCGGGAGATTCCGCTACGGCCCTGTTTGCTCGACTTCAGAAAGACCTGGCCTCCCCGTCCGATTCCCTGCCAATTACGCTTGTAGCGACAAGACAGTACCTCGATCGGCTTGCGACGGCCGCCCGGGAGGTGGTGGGAAGCCTTGACTCTAACCCTGTAAGCCAGACGAGTGAATGGGCGCAGGCCTTCGCAAGGCAATGCCTGGATGCCCTTGATGAGCTGACGTTTCTCGCGCCGTGGGCCTTGCTGCCGGCCTTTCCGGACCGGCTTAACGGGCTTCTCGGTCTCGACAGGAACCCAACACTGCGCGAACTGGCGAGATTTGAGGTGGAGCTTCTGCCGATTATAGAAGATCGCCTCGGCTCGAACCCAACCACCGGGGAGAGGGAATGGTTAGGACAGATTCGGCCGCTTATCACCAGAGCAAGCTATCGTGCCAGAGACAGGATTGCTGCCATTGATCGCCTGGCCCGGGAAGCCGGAAAACTGGCCTATATGGAGTATAATTTTCTTTTCGACAAGGCGCGTCATCTGCTGGCGATCGGCTACAATGTTGCGGAGCGCCGACTGGACTCAAGTTACTATGATCTACTGGCATCGGAAGCGAGATTGTCCACTTTCGTGGCAATTGCTCAGGGACAACTGCCGCAGGAGAGTTGGTTTGCCCTGGGACGCCTGCTCACTATCGCCGGGGGAGAGCCGATTCTTCTTTCGTGGAGCGGTTCGATGTTTGAATATTTGATGCCGCTCCTGGTGATGCCGACCTACGTAGACACGCTGCTCAATCAGACCTGCCTGGCCGCGGTGGAAAGGCAGATCGCCTACGGGAGAAGCCGAGGACTGCCATGGGGTGTGTCGGAATCCGGTTACAACGCGATCGACGTTCATCGCAACTACCAGTATCGCGCGTTTGGAGTGCCCGGTCTGGGACTCAAAAGGGGATTGGCCGACGATTTGGTCATTGCACCCTATGCCTCAGCACTGGCGCTGATGGTGGCACCCGAGGAGGCATGCCTGAATCTGCAGCGACTCGCCGCTGAAGGGCTGGAAGGAAAATACGGTTTCTATGAAGCGGTCGACTATACACCTTCGCGTCTGCCGCGTGGAAAACAGAGCGCCGTGGTCCGGTCGTTCATGGCCCATCACGAGGGCATGAGCCTTCTTTCTCTGGCCTACTTACTCCTGGACCGTCCGATGCAGAAGCGATTCGAGTCGGATCCAATGTTCCAGGCGACCACACTGTTGCTCCAGGAGCGTATTCCAAAGGCCTCGGCATTCTATTGTCACAACGCCGAGGTCTCAGACTCATGGAGGGCATCCATATTGCCGGAGACTCCGGTGCGCGTTTTCAGCAGTCCTGACACCCCGATACCGGAGGTGCAGCTTCTGTCGAACGGAAAGTACCACGTTATGGTCACGAACTCGGGCGGTGGATACAGCCGCTGGAAGGGCATGGACGTCACGCGATGGCGAGAAGACAGTACCTGCGATAACTGGGGCACCTTCTGTTACCTCCGCGACGTTAAGAGCGGGGAGTTCTGGTCGACCGCCTATCAGCCGACGTTAAAGAGATCGGACCCTTACGAAGCGATTTTCTCGGAGTCGAAGGTTGAGTTCCGCTGCCGTCACGGAGAATTTGATACCCATACGGAGATAGCCGTTTCGCCCGAGGATGATATTGAACTGCGCCGTATCATTATCACCAACCGCTCTCGCACTCGCCGGGCAATCGACATCACGAGTTACGCGGAAGTCGTTCTGGCTCCGGCGGCATCGGATGCCCTGCATCCGGCGTTCAGCAACCTCTTTGTTCAAACCGAAATCCTCCGCAAGCAGAGTGCTATTCTCTGCACTCGCCGGCCTCGCTCCCTCGGTGAACCCACTCCCTGGATGTTTCACCTGATGGCCGTGCACGGGGCGGACACAGGAGAAGTATCCTATGAGACCGACCGCAGCCGGTTCATCGGCCGCGGCAACACCGTAGCCGATCCCCGGGCGATGAACGAGCCTGCGGCGCTTTCGGGCAGCGAGGGTTCCGTGCTCGATCCGATTGTCGCTATCCGGTACCAGATCAGCCTCGATCCGGAAGAATCGACGACGATCAATATCGTCTCCGGCATAGGCGAGACCCGCGAGGCGTGCCTGGGCCTGGTCGGAAAATACCAGGACCGCCGTCTTGCGGACCGCGTTTTAGATCTGGCGTGGACCCACAGCCAGGTGTTCCTGCAGCAGATTAACGCGACCGAGGCTGACGCGCAACTCTATGGGCGTCTCGCCGGCTCGGTCCTTTACGCCAATTCCTCGCTGCGCGCCGACCCTGGTCTCCTTATCAAGAACCGCCGCGGGCAATCCGGTCTATGGGGCTACTCAATTTCCGGCGATTTGCCGATCGTGTTGCTGCGAATTGGAGACACTGCCAATATCAGCCTGGTACGCCAACTGGTTCAGGCCCACGCGTATTGGCGTTTGAAAGGCTTGGAGGTGGACCTGGTCATCTGGAACGAAGATCATGCCGGTTATCGGCAGATCCTTAACGAAGAGATTATGGGCCTGATAGCGGACGGCGTAGAAGCCAACGGGACCGATCGACCCGGCGCCATCTTTGTAAGATTTTCGGACCAGATATCGAACGAGGATCGCATTCTTATCCAAACGGTTGCCCGGGCCATTATCACCGACCGCCGGGGAGCCCTGGCAGACCAGATCAGCCATAGCAATCTCGAAGAGATAACCGTGCCGAGCCTTATGCCGACCCGAAAACACCGCCCGGCGATTCCGACCGTAGACGCATTGCCTCGCAAGGATTTGACCTTCTATAACGGGCTGGGCGGGTTTACTCCTGATGGTCGTGAATACGTCATAACAACGACGCACGGTCAGGTGACTCCATCACCATGGGTGAATGTTATAGCGAATCCACACTTCGGGACCATTATATCGGAGAGTGGCCCGGTCTGCACCTGGAGCGAAAATGCGCACGAGTTTCGTCTCACTCCATGGAATAACGATCTCGTAAGCGATTCCCGCGGAGAAGCGTTTTACTTACGTGATGAAGAGCGCGGACATTTTTGGTCTCCCACGCCGCTGCCCTGTCGCGGGACGACCCCTTACGTTACCCGGCATGGATTCGGTTACAGCGTTTTCGAGTACACGGAGCGCGGCATCCGCACAGAGGTGTGGATTTACGTCGCCCTGGACGCAGCGATCAAGTTCACAGTACTCAAAGTGTGCAACGAGTCGGAACGACCACGCCGGCTATCCGCAACAGGATATGTTGAATGGGTGCTTGGCGATCTGAGGCAGAAATCGGCAATGCACATAATGACCGAAATCGATCCGGTTAGCGGTGCGTTATTCGCGCGCAACCCATTCAACACCGAGTTCTGCGACAGGACGGCATTCTTCGACGTTGACGAAGCTAATCGCACCATAAGTTGCGATCGAACCGAATTTATTGGGCGTAACGGCACGCTTCGGAGTCCGGCTGCCATGACGCGCATGCGCCTTTCCGGCAGGATGGGGGCCGCTATGGATCCCTGCGCGGCGATCCAGGTGAGCTTTGAACTGGCCGCCGGGCAAAAGCGTGAAATCGTATTCAGACTCGGCGTGGGGCGCGACACCGACGATGCAAGAAACCTGATCAATCGCTTTAGAGGATCAACCGCTGCGCATGGCAGTCTCGATGTAGTGTGGCAGCACTGGTCGCACACCCTGGGGGCGGTAAATGTGGAAACACCCGACCAGTCTTTAAACGTTCTGGCCAATGGATGGCTCCTGTACCAGACTATTGCATGCCGTCTTTGGGCGCGTAGCGGAGCATATCAGCCGGGAGGAGCCTTTGGATTCCGGGATCAGCTGCAGGACGGAATGGCGATCATCCATGCCAAGCCGGGCCTTTTGCGCGAGCACCTGCTCCGGTGCGCGGCCAGGCAATTCCGGGCGGGCGACGTCCAGCATTGGTGGCATCCACCCTCTGGCCGGGGCGTAAGGACCCGCTGCTCTGATGATTATCTCTGGCTGCCGCTGGCGATATGCCGCTATGTTCTCGGCACCGGGGACAATGCGGTGCTGGATGAGCCTATCCACTTTATCGAAGGTCGTCCATTAAACCCGGAGGAGGACTCGTATTACGATCTGCCCAGACGGTCGGAAGAAACAGCCAGCCTGTATGAACACGGTCGGCGAGCGCTTCTGAGAGGGCTAAGATTCGGGGAGCATGGCCTGCCGCTGATCGGGTCCGGCGACTGGAACGACGGCATGAATATTGTGGGCGAAAACGGCAAGGGCGAAAGCGTCTGGCTGGGTTTTTTCCTTTATGAGGTGCTCATGCAGTTCAAGGAGGTTGCCCGTGCGCAAGGAGACCTGTCTTTCGTCGAACGTTGCCAGAAGGAGGCGGTTCAACTCCGACAGAATATCCGCCAGAATAGCTGGGATGGAGAGTGGTACCTCCGCGCATATTTTGATGACGGGTCACCGCTTGGATCGGCAAGCAATCCTGAGTGCCAGATTGATTCGATTGCGCAGAGCTGGTCAGTCTTATCCGGCGCAGGCGATACTGATCGCTCTCGCCAGGCTATGGAAGCGGTATATAAGCGACTCGTTCGCAGGGACCACGCGTTGATCCAGCTGCTGGATCCGCCGTTCGACAAATCAGATTTGAATCCAGGCTACATCAAAGGATATGTACAGGGCGTGAGAGAAAATGGCGGGCAATATACCCATGCAGCCATCTGGGTGGTCATGGCATTCGCTGCATTGGGAGAAAGTCAACGCGCGTGGGAATTATTTACAATGATTAATCCGGTGAATCATGCAAAATCTCCCGAGGATGTCGCGACGTACAAAGTAGAACCCTATGTTGTTTCAGCAGACGTCTATGCGCTTTCGCCGCACACCGGACGCGGTGGCTGGACTTGGTACACCGGCTCGGCAGGCTGGATGTACCGGCTTATTATTGAATCACTTCTCGGGCTGAAGCTGGAAGTTGATAAATTGCATGTTGCACCTTGCTTTCCTCTTGCTTGGAAGGGCTTCAAAGTGCACTACCGATATCGGGAGACCGTCTATCACATCACAGTCCTAAAAACATGCGATGAGAATGGCGAGATGCGTGTGACTGTGGATGGGGTAGAGCAAGACGATAAGGATATTCCCCTTATTGATGACCATCAGGAACACTCGGTCGAGGTGAAAATAAATGAATAATTTGGGATAAAATTAGGCAGTGATATTAAGAAAAATAAATTAAAAAATAAAAAAGCTTGACTTATATTAATAATTAAATTAAAATATATTAAAATTTAGAAATATAGATATATTTAATAATGTTAAGAAATATTTAATTTAAGTGCCATCCAGCTTCAACACACAAAGAAAAACCATGCGACGGCTCGATGCCTCCAAAGGTGATATTTTGAAAAAGGGAGTATTAGGTGGCATTTGAAAGGCTTCTCGGGTGTACGTGGATTCACACGGCACCTTGGGAAGTCAATAATATAATGAAAAACGGTGCAGGAATGGGAAAATTGTGCGCAATGTGTCAGGTGTCTTTTGTTTTCGGAAAGGGAGTCGATAGGTCACAACCTTCAGTAAAGTACATGAATCCGGTGGACAAGCTGACATCTACTATCAGCTGGCCCACTGTATTCAGCAAATACTGCTACTTTTGTGACAAAAAAAATAATGGGCTCATCAGACTTTAGGATCGTTATTCTAAAAAATCATCCAACGGCTCCTCTATTATTTCCCTCATGATGAGTCTTTTTGCAACATTTCCGTCATATATATGCACTTTATGTGTTATGTATCTTGCCAGCAGATATTCAAACGGGAGCCAGGTTACGTGACCAATGGGGATGATATATCTTTCTGATCCTGCCATCTCTTTATATAGCATCCTCCGACTCTGAAACGGTAATGAATGATCGAATAGGGCATCTATGAAGGCGGTTTTTGATTTATTCAGCAGGTGGGCATAGGAGAGAGGGTCTATTCGGAAGAGCGGATGGATTTCTTCGTTGTTCAATATTTCATGGAGAGGCATATTTTTGATATAGGGAAGTTGTTCCTCATAGATCCTGTACAGCCATTTTTTATCATGGATGTAGTATTCGTTTTTGAACCCGTCCTGAATAATTTTCCTGACAAAACGGGTGGACCTTGATTCAAATAGTATCTTGGGAAGATGACCTCCGATAGTCATCAAAATGGTATGGTAGATCCTCGTATCCAGCACGGAAACTATTGCAGAAAGCATTCCGCCGAGACAATATCCTAAAAGACAGTTATTATTTTTCCAAAGTCTTTGCTGATCAAGGAAGTCTATTACTGAAAGTGTATCAACTACCGCATGTTCCCAGAATTTGTACATTCGAGGAATATGAGGATGTAAATAGCTCATGCCACTGGCAGAGCCGTTTTCTACTCTGGTATAAATTCCCGGAAGTATTAGAACAGAAGCATTTATGCCTGAGGACGCAAGCTGTTTACCCATCCAAAGTAAAAACTTAATATTTGAACTTCCTAAACCATGTAATATCATTAATGAAGCCCGTATTTCCGCCTTTGGCTGAAAATAGTACAGTTCAACAGTCTCAGTTCCAGGCTCAGGGTTCTTATACAAAGTTGGAAAACGTATATAGCTGCACCTGTAATGTTTACCTTTGAAGATGTACCCTGAGTTGGAGATAATATTTTTTTTGCTATATGAAAAGTCGATTTTCATTCTTGATAACTACCCCAATGACTAGTGTCGGCTATGAAAAAGCCTGCATTTCGCAATCAGCGTACTAAAACTATGCCGTTTCCTGATGAACACCAGGAGCCTTTCTGACTTTGTCCGACATACTGCTATCTAACAAGTTCTTTCATAAACCTGATCGTCTCTTCAAGGATTCTTACTGTCTTGAAATCTTTCAAATGAGTCTCAAAACCGTGTCCACCCTTTTTATGTAAGAGAAATCTGCAGGGTATGTTTTTTGACTTAAGTTTGCTGACAAGATTAATTGAAGATATATAGGGCACAACCAGATCCTTTCTGCCGTGCACCACAAGCGTGGGAATCATTCTTTCAGATATCCACTCTATAGGAGAATAGTAGTCATAGAGACCAGGCTTATTATCAGGTACTCCTTTTAAGGTCGCCATTATGGCAAAACGGGCAAATAAGGATTTCTGTTCTTTTCCAAACATATCCCTTAAATCCGATGGGGAATAATAAACAGAAACTCCTTTAATACCTTTCATCTCAGTTTCATGCTTCATAAAAGTGTGGTAGGAAGCGTAGAGAAGAGCAAGATGACCTCCTGCTGATAAACCCATAAGCACAATATTGTCCTTGTCGATTCTCAACTTTTCTGCGTTGTTCTTTACAAAATCAAGCGCGTCCGAATAATCAGACAAGATTATATCCATACTGTTTCGTATAGCAAGACGATAATCTATGGAGGCTGATGCAAAGCCTTTTGATGCAAGGAACTTAGACCATGAAATATTGTTTGGTTGTTTCCGAAAACCGGAAATCCATCCTCCTCCATGGGCAAAGAATATAAGAGGGTAAGAATGATTTATCTGGTTTGGGTACCAAATATCCATTTTCAAGGCCTTATTCCCAACCTCTTTATATATATGGGTTAAATAATGAAAGGTTCCGTCAGGTGTTATAGGAATTTTTGCTTTTACAATACCGCGAATATAAAATATCAGAGGAATAGTGAAACCAGTTAAAAATATGCCTGATTTTATTACGGAAAAAAGAAGAATAATGAAAAAATATATTTTGTTGACCACAAACCATGATCCTTCAAATTTTCTCACTATTCTCTTCAATGATCTTATCAATAGACTCCTGCTCAAGATTTTAAGGACCATTCTCATCACTAAAGTATACGAAAAAACAACTGTAGGATCAACCTGGAAGTCGATATATGTACAGGGATATCCATGCTAATAAAAAATTATGAAATTATAACAAAAATATATTAAATAAAATAAAAACTTGACTTACATTAATCTTTAAATTAAAATATACTATAAATTTATAATATAGAAAAACTTAAACATTTTTAATTATTATAAGGATTATTTAATGATAATATTATGTAAAGGTTATTGCTTTAATCAGCATGACCTGCTACTAGAAGTATGCGAGGATCTATTTTGGCGCAGATAATGACAACAAAAGAAATAGCAAGCTATCTGAAATTGCATTCAATAACAATATGCAAGCTATCAAAGGAAGGTAAAATCCCTTCAATTCGTATCGGCAGGGTCTGGCGGTTTGACAAGGAAGTAATCGATGAATGGATCGCAAGAGGACATTAAAAAATAAATGAATCTACAGGATTGGTGATCGACTTCTTTTTCCCTCGAAATTATTACTTCAAGCTCGAAACAATTCAAGCAGTTTACTCCCGAGATTCAATAGTTGGATATACATCTATAAGGGGCTGACTGGCATACTGTTATGCACCAATCGTGAGAATCTCACAACCATGTTATTGGCGCTAATCATGGATGTTAATTTTTAATTTCTAAAATATTTTAAACATAAGAAGGATTAATAATGAACGAAGGTACACGAAATTTATTAGAAGCAAAACTGAAAAAAATGCTTTATCATTTCGAACAGGATGAAGAAAAGAAAAGGCAACCAAAAACTAAATCAGTTGCCGGAAATATTATTCGCCGCAGGACCGGTGAAAAAGAGAAGCGTTTTTCCATAGCATAGGCAGAAAATCTATAAACAGGGTAAAAGAGAAAAAAGAACCTGGATAAACAGCCGAAAAATTTTCTCGATGGAGGATACACCGCTAAATAATATGCCGCTTAAAATATTAAGCTTTCTATAAGTAATGCAAAAAGGATTAACAAATGTGTCATTTTTTTAAACTCAATAAAATAAGGAGATCAGAATGAAGATATATGTGGGTAATTTGTCATACGAGGTTACGGAGGAGGATTTAAGACAGGTATTCGAACAATCAGGCCAGGTAGGATCTGTCAGCATTATTAATGATAAATATAGCGGTCGATCGAAAGGATTTGGATTTGTGGAGATGCCCTCAAACGCAGAGGGACAGACCGCGATTGAGGGCCTTAATGGAAAAGAGCTTAAAGGCAGGGCTCTTAACGTAAATGAGGCGAGGGCCCGAACCGAGAATAGTCATGGCGGAGGAAGATTTGGCGGCGGAAAAGGTGGAAGACAGGGTGGAGGAAGGCGGTATAACTAAAAAAGAGGATTGAGATGATGCCTGGCAGGCTGTCGGATTTTGCTCGACAGGCTGCTAAAAAGGTTTAAGAAGCAGTCTTATTGCCTGCTCAGGTAGGTTAAATAGGGAATAAGAGCTTCGTTCTTTTCCTTGGCTGTCCCGTCATATGTTATGGATACAACAGGGACGCCGGTTCTTTTCTCTATCTCTTTGGCCATGGCCTCCGTGACCAGAGAAGGGCAGCAGAATGCCGGGCTTGTCTGAACAAATAAGGAAACATCCGGGTAGTGCTTCTTTATATAAAAAATCTTCAGCAGATTATCCATCGACTCGCCCGTATGCTCTATCCTGACATTATATTCGGAGAGGATTTCCTCATGGCTTTCATTATATTCCAGCATGGTATTTCCCAGAATTTGTCCAAAATATTTATGATACACCTTTTCCAGCCGGGATACGGTGGTCATTAGTGCCTTTGAAGATATCGCTTCCAGATATTTACCCTCAAAAAACCACTTTTTAAGATATGCCCTGGCGATCATCTGCACATAAGCGCTGTATGGGGTTACAATCACTTCACCGTTGTGCTTTTCAATAAAGTGTATGAGATCCTGGTTCATCACGTCGTTGTCACGTACGTACAGATCACCGAAGATCGCAACTTTTGGTCTTTTTTCCTGTGATGTTTCAATGGTCTTAAACCAGGATATCACCTCCGCAAGAGTCTCCTCTTTTGAACGGTTTCCAAGAAAGGCGTCGATCAGGATATCAACACTCTCTTTGATTACCCTGTCCGTTATCCCCTTTTGCTTCTCATAAGGCCTTATTCTGCACCCGATTTTTCGGATAAAGCCTCCGAACATGTATGCAAAATAGGTGTTTATCGGCAGTCTTAAGGAGATGTCGATAAATGACATTGTCCCCACGTAAACACCGGCCTTTTCCATTCCGTTTCCGTAGTTATAAAGGAGTCTCTTGAGATGATAGGGAAACAGACCGATATTGCATGCTATCTGCGAGGACACCATCCACAGCAGGGTTTTTTCAGGATCCAGATTGTGGTTTTTCACATAATCGACAAATTCCTGGGCAATGATATTGATAGGAAGGCATTGTCCTGTATTGAGACGAAGACTTTTCCGTATACTCGTCTCGGATTCCTCCATAACTCTTGCATCAATGCCTTCTCTTTTTAGATTGGCAACCATAAATTTCAGGGTGATGTTGTCCCAGTTTGGAATGACAAGGGTCCTGTCATGCAAATTAGCTCCTTTCTCCGGAAAAGGTAAAGGATGGTGAACACCGGCCTTCTTTTTAATCATCCGAGAATGGTGATTTTTGAAAGATCGAATAGCGGCTTCAATCCTCGTTTCATAACCGATACTGGACTCGTGCTCATCCAATTGAAGGATGAGGTATGGCTTTTCATATGCTTCCATTATATTTTTAAAATAATCTATCACAAAGGAATCAGGTGAACACCTGAAAGAGGTCACCATAACCGGGTAGGCATTTTCGGATTGAGCCACCGAATGCGCCGCCCTTAAGATCTCAGATGCGTAGTGCCAGTGTATTTCCTTCAGAAGATTTCCGATAAATTCCGGATTCTCATCTGAGCATGGCAGCATATCCTGAAAAAAGACTTTTATACCGAGTGACGCAAAGATATCCGGAATCCCTTTATTCATGTGTCTGGAAAGCGCCGTGTAAGGTCTCCCTAAAAGAACCGCATGCACTATCTTGTTTTCCCGTGATTCTTTCCCATAAATCTTCCTTAATTTCGATAAACAGGAATTTTTATATTCCAGGGCCTTATCATAGGCGTTCGAAACGTTCAGGAAGCCGATTCCGTTCTTCGTGATAGATTTCAGAATCGAGTGAAGCTCGATTTTTCTATGAAGCAGACCGTGAATCGAATAAACAAGCGGGGTGAGGAACCTTTTCGCCTCCCTTCTCCTGCCGGAACCGGATATAAGAGAGGTTGAAAACTGTGTATAATAGCAGTATTGCCTGCGAACACCCTTCTCATCGGTTTTTTTTTCGAGGTAGAAAGGTAGGAAAACATAGTCCGACCGTTCCTGCAGATAACGAACATGACCATGAAGCGCTGCCAAAGGCGCGCAGAATTCAGCGCCCGCAATATGTTTTCCGTCCTGGAGGGCCTCGCCATATTCTTCACTTGTGATGGTGCGGATGGAGAGTTCATCAAAGAATTTTTTCCAGAAGGGCAGGTCTTCAAACAGATGGAGCGCCGCCGGTATGCCGATGGTGATATCATTGGAGTACTCAGCAGTCTTCTCAAAGGAGAAGACCTTTTTTCTTTCTTTGAGCAGGTCAAAACCGGAAAGGTTTTTATTCACATATCTCTTTGTGTCATATTCCCTGCCGCATAGAAAGCCGTATGCAACCTTTTCACCTGCAATATCCGCCACGGTTATCTTACAGTGATTTATGCACAGTTCGCATATCTCGGAAGTCACTTTTATGGTTTTTTTAAAAAGGTTGATACCCCGGAATCCGGTTTTCCCGACACCTTGATCCAAAAGAGTCAGGGCCGCCCCCATCGCACCGGTCAAATGACAGTATCGGGAGACATGTATGGGTTTTTGAAGACGTTGCTCAAAGGCTGCCACAAGGGCCCTGTTCTTTGCGGTCGCACCCTGGAAAAATATGGTGTTTCCGATAGCGCCTTCAACGGCCACTTTCGTAAGGTAATTTTCCCTTATCGCGTGAAGAACAGAGGCCAGCGCCTCATCCGCGGTATATCCTTCGGATAGATAATGGTTAACATCCCTTTCCATAAAGACCGTGCACCTGTCGCTGACAATGGGGGACCTCCGTCCCAGAGTTCTCGATGAATATTCCTTCAATGTGCATCCCAGCTTTCCTGCCTGCTCCTCTATAAAGCTACCTGTTCCCGCCGCGCACACATTATTCATTATTGAGAAGGTGACCATTCCATTTTTCAGGGTTGTGAATTTTGAATCCTGACCGCCTATCTCAATTATGGTGTCCACATTCGGATCAATCTCACAGGCAGCCCTGGCGTGGGCCGTAATCTCATCAATAACGATATCCGCTCCGATGATTTTGCCAGCGAATTTCCTGCCCGATCCGGTAGTCGCGGCGCCCTTGATCCGTAATCCCGCTTTCTTTTGTTCAGCCATGTTATCGATAGATGAAAATAGTCTCTGAACCGCAGCGACCGGTCTGCCGGCGGTGCTTGTGTAGAAACCGGCAAGCACAAGTCCGTCCAGGTTCAGGAGAACGGCTTTTGTACTGGTGGAGCCGATATCCAAGCCAAGGATAACTTTATAGTCTAACCCCGGTTTCAGTGCTTTATAAATATCCACCTCCACAGGGTATGAAAAACCATTATCGTTCAGGGTGTATTCGTATCGGTCAACGGAGACAAACTCAGGGTAATTGGTGAGGGTTAATTTGAGCGGTTCATGAAAATACTTTTTCTGAACAGGCTCACAGCAAAGCATATCGTCGACAGACTTAAAAGGCATGGAATATTCGCCTGTCCACTCCTCAGCCATAAGGAATGCAGCCCCGATTGCCCCGTAAACGCCCGTTTTATCAACAATGATATCCTTCCCGGTAATGGATGCGATATGACGAACTACCGCCCGGTTTTTAGATACTCCGCCTGTGAATATGATAGGGTTAAACTCCTCCTTGTCCATTGACAGAGTATCCGCGATGTTTCTTGCAAGCCCATAGCATAACCCGTCACAGATCTGTTCCAATGAATACCCTTCCTGTTGTGCGTGCACCAGATCTGTTTTTGCAAAAACCGCGCACCTCGATGCAATTTTTGGTATGCTCTCCCTGTTGCTGTAGGCCTTATCGCTTAAGACCTCAGTGCTTCGCAGATTAAGCCGTCGAGCCTGTTGATCAAGAAAACTGCCCGTCCCTGCCGCGCATGAGGTATTGGTTTTGAAACTGCGGTAACGGCCCTTATCATCAAAACCGATTAACCCGAATGCCTCGCCGCCGACAATCAGGATAGCCCCGATCTTTTGATGAAAGTGGCGAGCCGTCTCGATGACGGCTACCCTGTTGTCATATTGCCGGTCAGCCCTAATGATGGAGGGGGTTGAAGATGTGGCGGCGATAAGGCAAAACCGCTTCGGATCAAAATCATTCATCATTTTTATGAATGTTTCCTTGATTTTGCCGTGATGAAATTTATAGGCGGTCCTAAAGATCTCTCTTTCGGGATTGACTTCAGCTGTTGATATGGAGACGGATCCGATATCAATTCCAAGTATTTTTAGAGGATTATGCATCCTAACCTATTAATGATCGAAGACATATCCAACCGATCGGAGGCTTTTGAAATATATGGGTTTTTTAGGATCAGGTTCAAAATACTTGCGAAATCTAACGATAAAATTATCCACAGTACGGGTAGTAGTTCCCCTGGCATACCCCCAGCCGATTTCAAGGAGTTTTCTTCTTGATAGGGGTCGGCCACGGTTGACGATAAAAAGTTTCAGAAGCCTGGCTTCCTGTTCGGTCAGACTGATCTCACCGGACGGGCCACGTGCTTTCAGTGACTTAAAATCGATCCTGTTACTGCCGAATATATAAACCCCGGGTAGCAAGGAGATTCTGACTTCGCTTGAATCGGAATCCTTTTTGGACCATGCTCCCCTGGTCAGGAGCCGTTCTACCCGGAGCAGGAATTCATCCAGATTGAAGGGCTTCGCAATATAATCGTCAACGCCAAATGAAAGACCTGTTATCTTGTCATCCGGATCACCTTTGGCAGAAAGTATTAAAATTGGAACGCGTTCGTCTTCAAGACGGATATTCCGAAGCACGGATAACCCGTTAATTCCAGGAAGCATGATATCAAGCACAATCAGATCCGGTTGCCATTCCTTCCATTTTTCCAGGGCGGACTTGCCGTCGCCGGCGATCATTACATAATATCCTTTTAAGGTCAGATTTAATTTCAGACCTTCTGCCAGATGATATTCATCTTCCACTATAAGGACACGTTTTTTGGATAAATTACCCATCAATGACCTTGTCAGGATATTGACAGACAAAGTCCGGCAACCTACCGGGTGATTTAAAGGGAAGGGACAGGATAAAAACAGATCCTTTGCGGCCTTTTTTTGATTCGGCCGTAATCTTGGCCTTATGAATACGGGCGATGCTTTCAACCAGATGAAGGCCAATCCCAGTACCTTTTGCCGTCATATCCTCGGAACGTCCGATCTGGTAAAATTTTCTGAAGATTTTCTTGATCTCCGACTTTGGTATCCCTATTCCATTGTCCTCAAAACGGATCCGCAGTCTCCTGGAATCGGGTTTAAATATGATATCCAGCCGGGGTGTTTCGGATTCATTATACTTGATTGCGTTGGTGACCAGATTCATTAACAGAATCTCAAACATGGAGAGGCTGATAGGATAAAAGAAGGCCTTTCCCGCAGGATTGTGTGTGGTTATTTTACTTCCAGCAAAAAGGTGGCTGTTTTTTTCAATGAATTTCTCCACTATCTTAACAACATCTTCAATGATGAACTTACCTTCGTATGTCTTACTCTCTATCTTGGCAAGATCAAGAATATGATTGATATTTTGGGATAAACGGTCTGCGTCCTGGACCATATATCTGATGTACTTAATCTGGTCTTCCCTTGAAAGCTCATGTTTCAGGAATGTTTCCAGGTAAAGTTTCAGCGATGTCACGGGGGTCTTTAATTCATGTGTGAAATTGTCAATGAAGTTTCGCTGAAGACGGTAGAGCTGTATTGTTTTCTGATTGTAAACAAAGATAACAAACAATCCCATCAGAATGATCCCGACCAGGATGGAGAGCACAAGAATCACCACCCAGGTTTGAGAGGCTAGAACCTGATCGGGATCGACTTTTGCTTTTTCCAGGACACCTTCAAGCCCCGTGCTGACTTCGACATACCAGTAGATATATAAGATGAGGGACAGGCACACGGCCGATACGGAAAAGATAAAAATAATAATTGGATGAAGAACCCATTTTAAGTGTTTCATTACCGGGATCCCAGAAAAAACTAGTGCAACGTTATAGAAGCTACCGATATTAAAAGACTTCATCACCATCCCTGCCGAAAGGGGTGGATGATCAGAAGTGTTCTGATGATCCCTGTTACCCTTTAAAAACCATCAGGACGTCGACTCTGCTGCGATGCACCTTTTTTATAATTTCCGCCCCGCATTAAGTGCGCAATAAACTCAGTAAATATGATAAATAAAATCGCGGCATTTATTTACTAGTCGTCGCTATTCTGAATATTTAATTCTTATAATTCTATTCCCATCGCAATATAAAAACAATCACTAAAGCCGATTTCTTAAATTATATGTCTAATAAGGGAAAAATTCAGAGTTGCCAGCGTTCAGGGAATCACTAATGTCCGGTTAGGAAATCACAGTTATCATTAATCCCATAACCGTTCGTATATAGGAGTTATAATGCGATCTTCTAAACGGATAAGTCTGTCAGGTAATGGAAGACAATTGATAGGTGATGGTCGATGAAGCAATTCTAAGATCTGCAATAAAAAAGAGCAGTACTCGCGCCTTTTCAACAAACTTGTTCAACCGATGAGTTCAGGACAATGAAACACCATCCGGAAAGTTCTAAATTCCGGATGGCGGCTTGTTATCGCTCGGCCTGCTCAGACAAACCGTATGGAATCTTCAATGTATCCTTTAAAGCATTAGATGTCTTGACCATTTTATCCGCATGTTTAAAGGATTTGTTTAAGGGAAGATATGATGTCTTCGGGGCCCTGACATCTCCGGAGATCCGGCATCGCAAGTATTCTTTAATGCTGAAGAAGACAACAAGCAAAGATGCAATCCGGGAAAGCAGGTTAATCTTCCCGAACTGTAAGTCGAATGATTTTTTGATCTGTTTTAGCAGTATTTCACTTTGACGGTTTTGAACGAAAATGGTTGAAGCAGTTAGAAAATATCTCATCATTTTAAGGCTTTTTTTATAATTTTCGGAACGGCATCGTATTCGTTCATCCGGGTGTCTTACACAATATAAATAACCACCCAGAGTCGTTTTTATGGCTCGCAGCATTGAGGCGCCATTTCTGTTATAATCGATTTCAAAGGCAAGTCTTAGAAGAGAGTCGGTTTCATCCCGTGAAAATTTATCATGATGAAACCATATCTTCCCCTGACCGTGCTGTGACTCATAGGGGATATTTTTGATTAATCTCCCCTGTTTTTCGTAGTCATCATAAAGTTTTGTCCCCGGGATAGGTCCAAGCGGTGAGAATTGCAGATAATCCGGATTAAGTGAGGTGACAAAGTCTATATCTTCCCAGATCGTATTTTTATCATGTTCCTCGTTGAATAATATCAGTGATGCCAGAACACTGATGCCCCTCTTTTTTAATTCCGCGAAAAGGATCTGAAAATCCGTATCCTTATTTTTTGCATATATCTCTTTTTTAGATTCAACCCCGATCCAAACAAAATTGATACCCAGCCGGATCAGAATATCGAGGTCCCCGATCGACTTCAAGGTTTCCGCGGAACTGAAGATTGCAAAGGTAAAGCGGCGATTATTTTTTTCCATCAAGTCCAAAAGTTCCAGAGCACGATCCTTCATTTTCAGGAAGTTTTCGTCCAGGACACCGAAATCCGTGATATTCATTTCGTCTTCATACCGGCAGCACACATCAAAGATATCCTTCCCTGTTTTCAAATATGGAATATACTCGCCAAAGAAATGTGAAGTTGCACAAAAACGGCATTTATTAATGCACCCTACGCCTGTGATAAGAATACCTGAACTGGGCGCCCATGGAGTACCCATGACCTGCCTGTTGAAAGAACTGTAATGGAGCGGATGCTTGATGGTTTTATTTTTTTCTTCTCCAAAGAGCTCCCTTAAAAAATACACGCCTTCGCCCTTACATAGAAAATCGTGATCAATCATCGATTCTATATCAGGTATGTTTACACCATGGCCGCCCAAGATGATCTTTGATTTGGGTGATATTTTGCGTATGGCCCGTGCCATCGCCCTGGCCTTTTTGAAATTGGGTATTATAAAACTGATACCAATGTAATCATATCCTTTCTTTAACTCCCGTTTAAATCGTTTAAAACTTGGAAAATCCAGTATTGCTGTGGGCATGTCTATATTTTCCGCTAAAAAATAGAGCCCCTGGCTTCCATGGTTGAATCTGTAGGAA
>JAFGDF010000193.1 GCA_016932235.1 Deltaproteobacteria bacterium
ACCCGGGTCTTCGCCGTTAAAAGGGCTCCCCATACCGCGATCCTGCGACCATAGGTTGTTATTTTCATGCATCGTGGTGGCCCAAAGAGCCATGAGTGTTTAGTATTAATCCAATGCATTTTAAAAATATTTGACATGCTGAAAAGTCCTCCCAGGATTATTATAGCCGCCCTAAAGGGCGGCTCAGGAAAGACATTGATCTCCTTAGGCCTGGCATCCGCCTGGAAGAGGAAAGGCAGGGATGTGTCGGTTTTTAAGAAAGGGCCTGATTTTATCGATTCAGGCTGGCTGACCATCGCAGCCGGCCGCGACTGTGTTAACCTTGATTTCTTTATGATGACTCCATCCCAGATCACAGATTCTTTCCTGTACAATTCAGATGATTCTGAAATATCCCTGATCGAAGGCAACAGGGGTGTATATGACGGATTGGACAGCGATGGTTGCTGCAGTACGGCTGAACTGGCAAAATTACTTAAAAGTCCCGTAATACTTGTTATTGATATCACAATGACCACACGCACTGTAGCGGCGATTATTCTTGGTTGCCAGAAATTTGATCCGGACCTCAAAATAGACGGCGTTATTTTAAACAGGGTCGCTGGGAAACGTCAGGAAACAATTGTCAGGGATTCCGTTGAAAAGTATTGTGAATTGTCCGTTGTCGGTTCTATCCCCAAACTGAACGAACAACTGTTCCCTGAAAGGCACATGGGACTAGTGCCTCACCAGGAAAGGGGTCAGGCCGAAAAGGCCATCATCCAAGCAAGAAAAATCGTTGAGGATAACCTTGATCTGGATTTAATATGGAAGATTGCACACCATAGGGATCCACTTAAAATATCAACTGTTTATCCGGAACCGGAATCAGCTCTGGCTACTGAGGGCCATCGCCCGAGGATTGGGTTTATCCGGGATAACTGTTTCTGGTTCTATTATCCGGAAAATCTGGACCATTTAAGGAAACTGGGGGCTGATCTCATAGAAATCGACTCTCTCAACTGTAAAGAATTACCTGAACTTGATGCCCTCTATATCGGAGGTGGTTTTCCGGAAACAAAAGCGGGTATACTCCAAAGCAATAAAGGCTTCAGGGAATCCATTAAAAAAGCTGTTGATTCCGGTTTGCCTGTATATGCCGAATGCGGTGGATTAATATACATGGGTGAAGCACTTATTATTAACGGTGAGAAATATCAGATGACAGGTGTCCTGCCTATAAGTTTTTTAATGGGGCACAAACCACAGGGTCATGGATATACTATCCTGGAGGTCAAAAAAGAGAATCCATACTTTCCCATGGGGGAGATTTTGAAGGGTCATGAATTTCATTATTCAAGGCCTGTTATTAATGAGAACTGTAAAATCAATCCGGTTTTTTATGTCCACCGAGGTCATGGACTGGACGGTCATGTTGATGGCATAAGTTATAAAAATCTGCTCGCGACATATACCCACCTTCATTCAACGGGAAATCGGTCATGGGGCAGATATCTCGTGAACAGGGCGATCAAATCTCAGAAACATAAGATATAAAATCTATGAATTGTCTATAAAGAGATTGACATTATTATTTTTTTCATATATCTTCTTTTGCCCAAGAATATAAATTATTAAGATTATTAGGATAATTATTAAAGGAGGTCGTAAGACATGCCAACAGTAGAGATTGACGGACACACCTTTAACGTAGATGAAGATGGTTTTATTGATGATTTTAACAACTGGAACAAATCATGGGTAAAACACGTAAAATCGACGGAAGGCATTGAGGAGTTGACAGACGAGCACTGGAAGGTTATCAATGTTCTTCAGGACTATTACAAAAAGAATGGTATCGCGCCTATGGTCAGGATCCTTTCAAAGGTCACGGGCTTTAAATTGAAATACATATACGAATTATTTCCATCCGGCCCCGGAAAAGGCGCCTGCAAGATGGCCGGGTTGCCTAAACCGACAGGGTGTGTATAAAAAAATTTCAAAAAATTTCTCCGGATAAAGGCATTGAAAGAAAGGAACTTTTTTTCGTGCCTTTTTTATTTACAGCGGGATACCCTATAAAGAAATGATGGATTCATTACTATTTACAGCAACCAAAATAAAAAATATAAACCTAAAAAACAGGTTTGTCCGTTCCGCCACCTTTGAAAACATGGCGACGCCTGATGGAAGGCCGACACAAATGCTCAAGGAAATGTATAATGATTTAGCTGAGGGAGAAGTCGGTTTGATAGTTACCGGGCTGGCCCATGTTGACGGCTATAAAAACTTACAGGGCGCAAAGGGCATACCCTTTCCATTAGCAATCGATGAGGACCGCTTCATTGATGACTGGAGGGACGTGATTGAGGGAGTTCATAAACATGGTGCAAAAATAGCGATGCAGATCATCCATCCGGGCCGGCAGGACATCCCCCATATTCGCGAACCAGTCGCTCCTTCAGCGGTTCGGCTGGAAAACAGCGATAGAGCGCCCCGTGAAATGACTGCCAATGAAATTCATGAACTGATCGAGAAATTCGCGCAATCATGCAGGCGCGTGAAGGAAGCCGGTTTTGATGCCGTCCAACTACATGGAGGACACGGGTATCTTATCAGTAATTTCATTTCTCCCTACTTTAATATCCGGGACGATTCATACGGTGGTAGCACACATAATCGCGCGCGCTTTATCACTGAAATCATCAAGCGGGCCAGAAAGATGGTCGGCCCCGAATTCCCAATAATGATAAAAATGAATTTCGATGATTTTATCAAAGGCGGTTTAAACAGAGACGAAGCAGTCAGGATAGCAAAAATAATCGTGCAGGCGGGAATTGATGCCATTGAGGTAACCGGAGGTGTTTCTTCCCATAATCCCTTGAGTGTGTCAGCCAAAGCGATAAACAGAGAGAAGGATGAGGCCTATTTTCAGTCCTACGCCAAGGCGTTGAAGAAACAAGTTCCAGTGCCTGTTATTTTGGTAGGCGGTATCCGTTCAATCAGCGTGATAGATAAGCTTATCAGGGATGAGATAACGGACTTCATTGCCATGTGCAGACCGTTTATATGCGAACCGGGCCTTATCAAGCGCTGGAAGGAAGGCGATAGCAAGAAGGCAAAATGTATCTCCTGTAACAAATGCAGGGAAAACCTGCCAAAACAGTCTGTCAGATGTTACCTCAACGAATCATTGGAAAGGACTTAGGATTAGAGAGGATTGGTATTGCCCTGCGTTGATGTCTATTCGTGACAAGACGAATTTGACTTGATGCTTTCGAAGATTGATATATGTATTTTTGGCATATTTCTGATATTCTCAAGGAATCACTCGAGATCTTTTTCTCTTGAAATAATTTTTTCATAGATATTAGACTATTCAATCATTATAGCTCTGGGTTTAATACCAGAAAAATCCGGTTACAAAAATTTTAGAAGGAAAGGAAGCCGTCTTGAGATGGATAAATATCAAGAAATTACAGCTGCAAGAAAACTTCTGGAACTTCCAGAAACGGCATCAATGGCGGAGATAAAAACAAACTACAAGCGGCTGTTGACCAAATGGCATCCGGATAAATGCATCGAGAATAAAGGGAAATGCACTGAAATGACCCGTGAGATAATTTCGGCTTATAAAACGGTTTTGGATTACTGCCAGTGTTATCAATATTCTTTTTCCAAAGAGACTATAAAAAGACACTTGTCCCCTGAACAGTGGTGGTTTGACCGTTTTGGTGGTGATCCTTTATGGGGAAAAGGCATAAAGCCGGAATAAGATTAATTATCCTACCGCAAACGGGTAGGGTTATTGAAAAGCATTATAAATTGAGATGGGAACATCTATGACGAAGACAGAACCATTTGAACTATATTGCGACGCATATGATGATTGGTTCCTAAAGAACGCCGAAAAATATGAAGTCGAATTGGAAATAATACACGGTCTCCTCCCTTTGCCTGTAGCCAAAGGAGTGGAAATTGGTGTGGGCTCAGGAAGATTCGCGGAGCCTTTAGGTATAAGATTTGGCTTGGACCCCTCTCATAAAATGGCACTTAAAGCAAAAAAACGAGGCATCAAGGTTATCCAAGGAGCAGCCGAAAATTTGCCTTTCTCCGATGCCGGATTTGACTTCGCTCTTATGGTCACGACCATCTGCTTTGTTGATGATGTCATCAAATCTTTCACGGAGACTCACAGGGTTTTGAAACCCGGCGGTTGTATCATCGTGGGATTCGTGGAAAAGGAAAGCGAGATTGGCCGCTCTTATATAGCTAACCGCGAACGAAGCAAATTTTACAGAGATGCGACCTTTTATTCTGCTGGACAAGTCTTGGAATTTCTCAACGAGGCGGGATTCCGTATTGAAAAGGTCAAGCAGACACTTATTCCCGGGGACTTGCAAAAAACCATTCTGGATGGCTTCGGGAAAGGTGCTTTCGTTGCGATAAGTGGCCTAAAATAAGTTCGACCTGCAAAGGGGATTGATGCTGTTCATTAGGACAGCATCCTTTTTCAGGGTAATCATATTTCCCTTGATGTGGCATTGAATAAAAACAAAATGGAGACCTTTTGTCTCAGAGATCCCGGTTTAGAATTGCCTATGAAAGTTCTTTCCATAATCCCCGCGGAAGATGGCGAAATCATCCTCAATGCTATGCGACTTGCGAATATTGGTGTGAAAAAAGGCGATGATGTAAACGTGTTTATGTTCGGAAAGAGTGCCCTTTTTGAGCAGAAAGGAAAAGAGGATTTCGATATTAATAAATTGTGATATCCAGAGCATAAAAAAAGGTTTCAGAGGGTTTCCTTCTGCCAGGTTAACTATAAGCCAGGACACACTATTTGATGATCCGTTGATATAATTCAGGCCGCCTGTTAGGTAAAAAATACTTCATCCTGTGTGACTTGATATCCCTCAATAATCCTTCCCTCAAGTCGGCAAATATTATCTTTTCTTCTTTCCCCGTGTACTTCGCGATCGGTCTGCCCGAAGGATTAATGACAACTGAACAACCCGGGAACGACAGTCCCGAAATGTTCCTGCCAACCTGGTTGCACGCAACAATAAACACTGAATTATCAAAAGCCCTTGCCGGCAGATGCCGTAACCAGCTCCGCATCTTTTCTTTCGGTCTGCCCCTCGGAGATGCATGAGGCATGAATATAATCTCCGCGCCCTTCAATGCCATAATAGTGCTGATCTCCGGGAAATGTGCTTCGTAACAGAGCTGCACCCCGAAAGAAATATCATCATATCTAAAGATATCAATATGTTGTCCTCTCTGATACACCTCACTTTCGAGTGGCGACAGATGGGTTTTGCGGTATATGCCCAGTAACCCGTGCGGTCCTGCGACAATCTGACTCAGATAAGGTTTTCCATGTTCCCTGACCTCTACCATCCCCGCGATAATGATCATGCCCTTTGATCCGGCCACCCCGCATACCCTGTCTATTATTTCGCTTGAATCTGAAATCGTATAGACAGAGCTGGGCTCTTTAATAATATATCCTGTTAAGGAAAGCTCGGGAAAACAGACAATATCCGCCTCCATTTCACTGGCTTCCTGGACTAAAGTCTCCATCCTTACAAGGTTTTCGCGGACATCATGGGGTTTTGATTTCATACAGACTGCGGCTATTCTGATGTCCCTCATCTTTTTTTCATCTCCTTCAGGAGTTTATACTGCACACTGTCAGCCAGGGCATACCAGCTCGCTTCAATTATATTCTCCGAAACACCCACAGTGGACCAGATCTCTTCCGAGTCTCTCGATTCTATCCTCACCCTTACCTTGGCCGCCGTTCCATCGCTTCCCTCAATTACCCTAACCTTGAAATCCACCAGCCCCATCTCCTGAACCTCCGGGAAAAAATTATTCAACGCCTTTCTGAGGGCGTGGTCAAGGGCATTGACAGGCCCTTCTCCTTCCGCGGCGGTAATCTCATGTTCGTCTCCCACGCATATCTTTATGGTTGCCTGGGAACTGCTAGGCCCGTCCTGGTTTTTCTCCACAATCACCCTGAAAGATTCCAGTAAAAACGGCTCTTCAAACTGTCCGGTGACTTTCCTCATAAGCAATTCAAGAGAGCCCTCAGCAGCATCAAACTGATACCCTTTATCCTCCATTACCTTGATCTTGTTAACAATATCCCTGCTGTCAAACCCGTTTCCTCCGAGTTTTATACCCATCTCCTGGGTTTTGTATTCGATGTTACTTTTTCCAGAAAGATCAGAGACCAGGACCCTGCGACGGTTACCCACCTCCTCCGGATCAATATGCTCGTATGCCAGGGGATTTTTATTAACCGCACTTACATGCACGCCCCCTTTATGAGTAAAGGCACTTTTCCCAACAAAAGGACGCTGATTAAAAGGCGGAACATTCACTACCTCACTCACATAACGGGACAATTCGGTTAAATGCCTTATCCTGTCCTTTTCGAGACACCTATATCCCATCTTTATCTGCAGGTTTCCTATCACCGATAACAGATCAGCATTTCCACAACGCTCCCCATACCCGTTAATCGTCCCCTGCACCATGCAGGCCCCTGACTGAACGGCAACTAATGAATTTGCAAGCGCCAGACCGCAATCGTTATGAGCGTGCATTCCTATCGGAACCTCCAATTGCGGTCGGATTACATCCAGGATTCTTTTCACCTCATGAGGCATATTCCCGCCGTTTGTATCACACAGGACGACAAAATCCGCTCCTCCATGTACGGCCGCTTTTAATGTCTTTAAAGCGTATTCCGAATTATTTTTAAACCCGTCAAAAAAGTGCTCCGCATCATATATTACTTCCCTATCCTTCTTTTTAAGAAATGACACAGTATCCTCAATCATTCTCAGATTTTCATCAAGTGAGACGCCCAGTATGTCTCTTGCATGCAGGTCCCAGCTCTTGCCGAAAATCGTGACACTCTCTGTCTCAGAGGCCAACAGAGCCTTGATATTTCCATCATCTTCGGGAAAACTCTGTCCTCGCCTCGTACTGCCGAATGCTGTTAGTTTGGCGGTCCGGAAGGTGTTATTTCTTGCCATTTCAAAAAAGCGGACATCTTTCGGATTCGAGCCGGGCCATCCTCCTTCAATATATTGAATACCGAGTTCATCAAGTTTTCTTGCTATCCGCATTTTATCTTCGGGAGAAAGGGTTATCTCCTCCCCCTGGGTTCCATCTCGTAATGTCGTGTCATATAATATTATTTCTTTATCCATTTATTTATTCCTTATAATCAAAAAAACCGTTACCAGGCTTACTGATAACGGTTTTTTAAAATTTACTACAGATACTTTTAATTATTCCAGAATCAGAACTGGTAGCTTCAGTCTCTCCAGTATAGAAAAAAGCAACAGGGAGGAGAAGATTATCCCCGTTGCTTTCATAATTATGATGATATTAATCAGTCTCATCTTTAAATTCCCTAATGATTTTGAGATGCATGATACATTAAAGGTATATTGTTGTCAACCTTTATAGCTGACGGATTTCAGGTTTCGTATCTTTTTTAGATGATACTAAATATCGTGTTTATACAAAATATCGCATCTTTTTTTTGAGAAGGCAATTTATTCCTGCCGATGATTTATTATAATTTATTCATATCAGTAGGTTAGCTTTTGCATTTTTCGGACAATCAATGGCACAATTTTTGAAGATTAAGATTACTATCTGGCATTTATCGTTTGTCATTACCGCTGTTTTAAGTGCTGTGATATTGTCTATTATCAAAAAATTTTGAGAGGAAAACTAATGAAAATAATAAAAATAGAATGCATACCTGTTTCACTGCCTTTTGCAAAACCGATGATAATGTCCGGCGATGCTGTCAAGTGGGCTCATTCAGTGATACTCAAACTTCATACGGATGAAGGCATCACCGGCATTTCCGAAAGCGGCGATACCTCTGTGTGGTACATGGGCGAAAGCCAAGACTCAATCCTTTACAATATCTGCTCAGTCTATGGACCCCGGATACTGATCGGAGAGGACCCATTCAATATCGAAACAATAATAGCCAAAATGGACAGGGCCGTGAACAGTAACAATCACTCGAAATCCGTGGTTGATCATGCCCTCCATGATCTCATTGGTAAGGCCCTGGGTGTCCCCCTTTTCAAACTGCTCGGCGGCCGAACCAATGAGAGGGTCCGGCTGGCCTATGTCATGTCATCAGGCACACCGGATGAGGTGGCAAAACAGGCTCAAAAACTTGTCGGTGCCGGTTACAAAGGCCTGAAGCTCAAGGTGGGGGCCAACATTGTTGAAGACGACGTTGAGATGGTTGCTGAGGTGCGTCGTGCTGTTGGTGCTGATATTAAGATCATGACGGACGCTAACGGGGGATGGGATTATTTCCAGGCCCTCAGATTCCTGCGCCAGGCCGCAAAGTATGACCTCTACCTTGCCGAGCAGCCGATACCGAGGTGGGATATGGATGGCCTTGCCCGTCTAAGACGCAAAATGGAAGTGCCCATATTTGCCGATGAATCCGCGGCAGAACTGAACGACCTCCACAAACTGGCCCAGAGAGATGCCATTGACGGCTTTTTTCTTAAAATTCCGAAGGCGGGCGGTATCCATAAATCGCAAAAATGGGTGGCTATTGCACAATCCATGGGACTCAGCGTGATGTGCGGCTGTATGATCAACTCCGGCCTCGGCGCCGCCGTAGAGGCCCATTTCCTTACAGCCACGGAATGGATGGGAAGAATGGAGCAGGAATCCATAGGCCCGCTTAACCTGCACAACCTTATAGACACTACAGGCGAACCGCTCACCGATGATCTCGCCGTCAATCCGCCCCGGTATGAAAATGGATACCTTTACGCGCCAGAGGGCAATGGCCTGGGCATCGAGCTGAATGAAAAAGCGGTTAAGAAATTTATGACACCCGGGAAAAAACCGTTCGTGCTTACGGCATGATCAGCGTTTTCCCGCTAGGAGACTGCCAGTTATATTGAATTTTATTGATTTTTTTGTAATTCGTTTTTATATAATAACTGTTTGTTTCATAAAACATCCTGAAACATCAAAAAGGAGGGCAATACAATGGCTAAAAGAAGATCAAATACTAAATTAATTGTGGTTTTTCTAATCACTATATCTGTTTTCTTTCTACCTCTTCTCGCATCTGCGGCGACCGACGTAATTAAGTTAAGGCACGCTGAAGAAAACACGAGAAACAGCTATGGTATGGTGCATTCCGTCTTTCCGTGGATCGAGGCGATAGAAAAAGCGACAAACGGCAGGGTCAAGTTCGAGGTTTATGACAGTCAGACATTGACCAAAGGACCGGATTCATGGGAGTCAGTCAAAGGAGGGATTGCCGATTCAGCCTTTTGCATGCACGGATTCTGGCCGGGCATGACGCCTCTGGCCGACGTGATGACTCTTCCTCTTTTGCCGATTAAAAATGCCGAGACCGCCAGCGCCGTCATGTGGACGCTCTTTGAAAAATTTCCCTCACTAAGGGAACAGTTTAAAGGGGTCAAGGTGTTAACCCTCAATTGCTCTCCCTCCTATTTTCTGCTGAATTCCAAAAGGGAAATAAAGACCATGGAGGATATTAAGGGATTGAAACTCAGGGTTACCGGCGCGCCTCCTTCCAATATGATGAAGCTTTTGGGCGCTTCCCCTGTCTCCATGGGCATGCCCGACACCTATCTCAATATCCAGAAAGGAGTCATAGACGGGATGGCGGTGCCATGGGAGGCGCTTCACTCCTTCAGGCAATACGAGGTGGCGAAATACTTTACGTTTATTCCCATTTATGGATCATACGCGTCAGAAATAATGAATCTCGATAAATGGAACAGCATTCCTGCGGATGCCCAAAAGCAGATAGAAAGTGAATGCGGCCTAAAGGGATCCAAATTCCTCGCAAAAAAAAGATTTGACGATATCGAAGATGTTGTGCGGGCTGAAATAAAAAAGCGGGGTCATGAGATGATCGAATATACACCTCCCCCGGATGAAGTTGAAAAATGGGTGGCCGTCGCTGGAAAGCCGTTATGGGAGCAATGGGTCAAGGACATGGAAGCAAAGGGATATGCTGAAGCACAGGAAATCCTGGACACTGCGCTGTCCTTGCTGGAGGAATTCGCCAAATAGGGATTGAATCATGCAATGGCTGTCCAATACCGCCGGTTTGCTCGATCGGATAATTCGCCCGGTAGGCGGCTTATTACAGGGCATTGGTCTGTCTCTGCTCTTGTTAATGATGCTGCTTACCGTGAGCGATGTCATCCTCAGGTATCTGTTTAACCGTCCGATCGTCGGCGCGTTCGAGCTTACCGAATTCATGATGGTAATTTTTGTAGTCTTCGCATTCGTAACTTGCGCCATCCAGAAAGGTCACGTTGCCATAGACCTGATAATGTCCAAAATGCCATCAAAAATACAGTCAATCTTTGGATGCATTACCACCGTTCTTAGTATTCTCATCCTGTCTCTCATAACCTGGCAGGGCTTCCTTTATATGATGATTCAGTTAGACACCAATGTCCTGTCACCTTCATTGCTTATTCCCCGTTACCCCTTTGTGGGATTTGTTGTTCTTGGCTTCGGCTTCTTGGTTATTGTTTATATCTCCAATCTCCTGGATTTCCTTTGTGAGCTCTTTAAATGGCGGAAATAAATATTGGTATCATAGGATTCCTTGTCCTTTTCATCCTTCTGCTTTTCAAAATGCACATCGCTATGGCGATGGGGCTGATAGGTTTTTTGGGATTTGCCTATGTCGCCGATTTTAAATCCGCGCTCAGCCTGCTGAGGACTGTTCCCTATACCTCAATGGCTGATTATAACCTCAGTGTTATTCCTCTTTTTGTTCTCATGGGATCATTCTGTTTTTATGCGGGATTAAGCAAGGATCTCTATGACAGCGCTCACAAACTGCTCGGCCAGATACGCGGCGGGCTTGCGATTGCTACGGTAGCGGCCTGTGCCGGTTTCGCGGCTATCAGCGGATCAAGCGTGGCATCAGCGGCCACAATGGGGACCGTCGCTCTTCCCGAGATGAAAAGATATAACTATGACAAGGGTCTTGCCTCAGGTTCGGTTGCCGCCGGTGGCACAATCGGCAGTTTAATACCGCCCAGCGTCGCTCTCATCCTGTATGGAATAATCACCGAACAGTCCATTGGAAAACTTTTCCTTGCCGGTTTTTTCCCCGGTATCCTCGAGGCGCTTTTCTATATCATCACAATCTACATCATCTGCAGGATTAATCCATTGTTAGGTCCCCCGGGTCCCAGGACGGGTATTCTTGAAAAAATATCATCTCTTAAAAATACCTGGATCGTGGTTGCTTTATTTGTTCTGGTGCTCGGTGGTATTTACCTGGGAATATTCAGCCCCACTGAAGCGGCGGGGATTGGCGCTTTTGGTTCGTTGGTTTTTGGCTTTTTACGTGGAAAGATAGGATGGAAAGGATTCAAGGACAGCTTTATCGATACTGGAAAAACAAGCGGCATGATTTTTTTTATCCTGGTTGGCGCCATGATATTCAATTACTTTATGGCCGTAAGCCGCCTGCCTTTTGAGATATCGGAATTTATTAACAGCCTCACACAAAACCGATACGTTGTCATCACCATTATCCTTGTCATCTATATAATCCTTGGCTGTGTTATGGATTCCATAGCAATGATGCTGCTCACTGTCCCTATTTTTTTCCCTCTTATACAGCTATTAAACTTTGACCCCATCTGGTTTGGGATACTTGTGGTTAGAGTTTCTGAGATAGGACAGATCACACCCCCGATCGGACTGAATGTTTATATCATCAAAGGCGTGGCCGAGGATATTCCGATGGGGACCATTTTCAGGGGTGTAATCCCATTCATTATCGCAGACATATTCAATGTTATTCTATTGATTGCAGTGCCTCAAATATCCTTATTTTTACCCAACCTTGTAAAATAGGATTATGAGTAACCATGAAAAAAAAGACAGGCCTTCATTGCCCCAACATCCCGGGTGGATTGAAATAAGCATTGAACTTCATCCTGACGGCCATGAAGCCGTAAGCTCTTTTCTCTTTGACCTGGGATGTGAGGGAATAGAATCAGGGTCCCCACGAAACAATTCACTGAAGGCTTTCCTGTCATTTCAGGAAAACCTGGAGCAAGTCCGTTTGAGCATAGAAAGGTTCCTTCAGGAACTGACCATAATTTTTTCTTATATCACAACCTATGGATTTTCCATTAGGATTATAGAAAACAGGGACTGGAACACTGAATGGCGAAAATTTTTCAAACCGGAGCGTGTTACCAGAAACCTGATAATAACACCTGAATGGGAGCCGGTCCCGGAGACGATGGACGGGCATGTGATCAGGATTGACCCCGGCCCTGCCTTTGGAACCGGAAAACATTCAACCACGAGAATGTGTCTCGCGGCAATGGAAGAAGTCAGGTTTCCGAAATCATGGAACATGCTGGATGTGGGAACAGGAAGCGGTATCCTCGCGGTCTATGGTATTATGCTCGGGGCTTCAGAGGTTACCGCGGTCGATATAGATCCTGAGGCCCTCAGATGGGCCAGATGGAATATAAATCTCAACAAACTCCCGCGGAAGATATTCCTTACCAGCGAAAAGGTTGATTACATCGAAGGTTCGTTCTTTCTCATTACGGCGAATATCATCCTGGGCACTATAATTAAGCTTCTTCCTATCCTTGTAAAAAAGTTGATTCCGGAAGGATATCTCATTCTCTCCGGATTACTCAGTGGAGAAGTGATGAAAGTGGAAGGCGATCTGATCCGATACGGGCTTAAAATAGAAAAAATCTTTCGCGATGAAGAATGGGCATGTATGTTAGTTGGAAAATAATTATCGACTAAACTAACCCTCGTCTATAATAGAAATAACGATTTCAAACAGCAATAACGAGGTTACCTTGCGTCGTTTCTTTATTGAAAAAATAAATAAAAAAAATGGCTTTTGTGCCATTCCGGCTTCCGAAGCCCTGCATATTATCAAAGTGCTCAGGATGAAAAAAGGGGATAACCTTATCATTATCGACGGGATGGGAAATAGATTTCTCGCTTCGCTGGAAAAGGCGAACAGGCACGAGGCACTGGTAAAACTCCTGGAGCCACTCCCCATCCCTGCCCCCTCTCCTGTTGAAATAACACTCTGCCAGTCAATCCTCAAATCAAAACAGATGGACTATATGATACAGAAGACCTCGGAACTTGGTGTGAACTATATTATCCCTTTTTACTCAAGGAGAACAGTAGTTAAAATCCACGATCGGAAAACAGATAATAGAATGAAACACTGGCAGGAAATTGCCGGCAATACCCTGAAGCAGTCTGACCGGACATCCGTCACCGAAATAGAACATCCTGTCGCCTTTGACGGTCTGATCAAACGCTCAGCACATGATTCAGCCCTTAAGATTATTTTTTATGAAGGGAAGAATGGTCAGGATATAAAAGGATTGTTGAGGGGAACCGCTCCCCCGTCGAAAAAAATAATAGGCGTGATAGGACCGGAAGGAGGATTCGCAAAAGAAGAGATTGAAAGCGCAATTCGTGCCGGCTTTGTCGCAGCCTCAATGGGAAACAGGATACTGAGGGCTGAGACCGCTGCCATCACAATGACCGCCATCATTCAATACGAGTTGGGTGATCTCAGTTTACCATGAGTTCTTCGTTGTCTTATAACATGCACTGGATATATATCCGTCCGTTGATGAAAAGATGAATGATTCATCGATATGCAGCAGATCAAAGTTTACAAAAAATCTGATTTGTGAAATTATTACCGTATAAAAAATTATTCAACCTTCCTGCCGGGGTAAATCGAAATTATGGCGAAACTAACGGAAAGAGCCCCCTTTCAAAAACAAAAAGATGCTAATATTTTGTTGGGTGAGCTTTTACAATTCGAAGAGCTGATCTCCCAACTTTCTGCAACGTTTGTCAATCTGCCGCCTGAGAAAGTGAAAATGGAGATACAAAACAGCCTTCGATTAATCGGAGAATTTTTAGATGTCGACAGGGTGACTTTGATGATCCATTCCAGAGACGGGAAATATATAGATGCGCCCTTTATATGGCTCTCGGATAGATTGAAAAGCATGGGTCATGATATGCCCCAATCAAGGAACACAATTAAACTGCACGAGAAACTATTCAAGGGTGAAGTGTTTTTTTTCAGATCCCTGGATGAGGTTCCCGGAGACTGGAGCAATTTACGTAACTACCTTATCAGTGTGGGTGTTAAATCGGCATTAATAATGCCTTTAAACGTAGGCGGCATACTACTCGGAGGAATCGCCATAGATTTTATCCGCATGGAGTACGACTGGCCCGATGAAATCGTTAAAAGGCTGAAATTTATTTCGGACGTCTTTGCAAACGCGTTGGCCAGAAAAAAATCAGAAGAGATCCTTCAAAATACACTTATAGAAATGGCTCAATTAAAAAAACAACTTGAGGCCGACTGCATATACCTCCAGGACGAGATAAAACTGGAGCACAATTTTGATGAAATTATAGGTAAAAGTGATTCCATGAGGAATATACTTTTGGATGTGGAAAAAGTGGCCCCGACCAATGCAACTGTACTTATCCTTGGGGAGACGGGGACCGGCAAAGAATTATTCGCGAGAGCAATACACAATGCAAGTTTCCGTAAAGAAAGACCCATGGTAAAGATTAACAGCGCTGCGCTTCCCTCCAATCTGATTGAAAGTCTCCTCTTTGGTCACATCAAGGGAGCATTCACCGGAGCCCAGTCTAATCAGCCAGGCCGTTTTGAAATCGCAAATCATGGGACATTATTTTTAGATGAAATTTCGGAACTGCCTCTTGAATTACAACCAAAACTCCTCAGGGTAATACAGGAGGGTGAATTTGAACGCCTAGGAAGCGCACGTACCATCAAAGTGGACGTTCGAATTATTGCTGCGACCAATAGGGATATCGAAACAGAGGTTCAACAGGGTCGATTCAGGAAAGACCTCTGGTACCGATTGAATGTGTTCCCTATCACTATCCCGCCACTGCGCGAGCGCAAGGAAGATATCCCCCTCCTGGTTAATTCATTCATAAAAAAGTTCAACAGGAAGCATGGAAAGTCCATCAGAACAATATCTCAGATGACAATGCATTCACTGGAAAACTACCCTTGGCCGGGAAATGTAAGAGAAATGGAGAACGTCATCGAACGTGCGGTAATTATCTGCCGAAATGATAAACTGCAGGTGGATCTTCCAAAAACGCCTCACCATATTTATGATTTTCATATGTGTCTGGAGGATGTCGAACGAGATCATATTATCATGACACTTAAAAAGACCAAGTGGAGGATTGCAGGTCCCCAGGGCGCCGCTAATATTCTGAGACTACACCCGAACACATTGCGCTCAAGGATGGAAAAGCTTGGTATCACCAAACCCTGGCACTAAAATTCTTTACAATTTACCAGGAGGGGTGAGCAACCCGAAAGATGGGCAGCGGAATCCTTTAATCCATGGAGATTCCATGGCCAAACATGAAGATTGTGCCGCGCATGCCCGTTATGGCACCGAAGCGGCAAATCAGAAAACAGGAGGATATAATGAGGATAATAAAGATCGAATGCTTACCGATAACATCATATTTCAAAACAGCCTTTACAATGAGAGGCGATACCAAGGCGGGTGAAGATAGTGTTTTAATCAAAATTCATACCGACGAAGGTATCACCGGAATCGGTGATAGCGGAGGAACATCCACATGGTACCAGGGAGAAACGCAGGAATCCATTATGGCGCTTATAAAGGATCATATCGGGCCCAGGTACCTGCTTGGAGAAGACCCCAGGCGCATTGAGCATATTATGGCCGGACTGGATCACTGGATCAGGGGAAACAATCAGGCAAAAGCAGTCGTAGATTATGCGCTGCACGATTTGGCAGGCAAAATATACGGAGTTCCGGTATACAACATGATCGGTGGGCTGATCTCCGAAAAAATTCCTCTGGCGATAGTATTATCGGCTGATGAACCTCAGGAGGTTGTCAGAAGGGCCCTTGAGGCGAAAGAAGAAGGTTTTTATGCCTTAAAACTCAAGATGGGTTCCGGCAGTGAGGAATCCGATATCGCAATCGTTCGTGAAGTTAGAGCAGCCGCTGGCGATGATATTGATATATTTATCGATCCTAACGGTTTCTGGGACTACTATCAGGCTCTCAGGATACTGCGCAAGATGGAAAAGTTTAATCTCGCCTTTGTTGAGCAGCCGCTACCGTGGTGGGATATTGATGGATTGGCTCGTTTACGGAGCAGGGTAGGCGTTCCTGTTTTTGCAGATGAATCCGCTGCCGAATTAAAGGATTTGATAGAGATTATTCGAAAAGACGCGGCCGACGGCCTTATGATAAAAGTATCGAAAGCAGGAGGGATTTTAAAATCCAAGAGGTGGATCTCGGTTGCCCAGGGTGCGGGACTAAGGGTCTACAGCGGATGTATGTGCGGCTCGGGCCTGGAGGCTGCAGCAATTCTTCAGGTTCTCGCATCCACGGCATGGCTGTCCAATGCGCTGGCTGAAAACCTCGGCCCGCTTCATGTCCATGATTGTCTTAACACAGTTAGTAAACCCATAAGAAATGATGTTGCGCTTAATGTGCCTCGTTATGAAAATGGTTGTTTATATCCAACGGAAGGTCCTGGATTGGGCATTGAATTGAATGAAAAAATCATTCCCGACATAATAACCAAAGGGAAGAAAGGGTTTACGATAGAACAGGGTTAATAAGCCTTTAAAAGGCTAACCAGGCATCTTTGCGTTCCCTCGCAAGATACCGCCCGGGATTAAAATCTAAATGTTTATCATGAGATTATCGGTTAAAGTCCGGCAATCTTTGAAAGCGCAACATTAAGAGATATCACAATAAAGGAGGCTATAATGATGAGCGACATAAACTATGAAAAATACCTTGTCAGGAAACCGGTCTATGAAACCCCTTCGGGTTTTAAAAACCGGCAGAGTCCTACCATGACATATATGAGCAACGGACAGATTCCGGGCGTCGATTACTACATAGAGTTCGGCTGGATATATGGTATCCCCGAGCCCAATCCGCATGTTCACGAACACTCGCATAAATACAACGAGATCGTCCTTCACATCGGCGGCGATCCCGAAAATCCTGAGGACCTGGGCGGAGAGATAGAAGCCTGTGTCGAAGGTCAACCTCTTACCTTTGACACTACAACCGCATTATATCTTCCAAAGGGTACCAAGCATGGCCCGCTTACATGGAAAAAATTCAGTAAACCGCATATAGAGATGGCCATCATGCTCGGTACCGGAAATATAAATGAAGGATGGGATGATACAAGGATCGAAAACTCTTGAAAGAAAAACCTATTCAGCTCATGACTCATAGGTTCAAAGACGTAAGAAACAAGACAAAAACTGTTGATCTTGCCATTGGAATATCCTGAAAGGAGAATCATAATGTTAAAAGATGTGAAAGCTGCGATCATTAATGAACCGAATGGCCAGTTCGTTATCCAAACCGTTGAACTCGATGATCTGCGAAGTGATGAAATACTTGTAAAAATTGAAGCCTGCGGCGTATGCCATACTGATGTCATTGCACAGAATATGACTCCTTTACCTGCGGTACTGGGACATGAAGGCTGCGGGGTAGTGGAAGAGGTAGGATCAGCGGTGGACAGGATAAAAAAGGGAGATCGTGTGATCATCTCAATACCCTACTGTGGCGACTGTCCATCCTGTGCTCAGGGAAAAACCTACATTTGTGATAAAGCGATGTCTTTAGGTTTCGGAGGAACTCGAATGGATGGAAGCCAGACCATTTCCATCAGCGGAAAATTTATCTCAAGCGCGTTCTTTCAGCAATCATCATTCGCCACCCATGCCATTACTCTGGCTCGAAGCGTGGTGCCGATAAAAGGAAATCATGAACCCCGAATGCTCGCGGCCATCCCCTGCGGGATACAGACCGGCGCAGGCGCTGTCCTGAATACTTTCAAGATCAACCCCAAAGACAGTTTGGCAGTATTCGGGAGCGGTGCTGTGGGGCTAAGCGCGGTCATGGCCGGGAAAATCGCCGGTGCTTTTCCACTGATAGCCGTGGACATCGTTAAGCCACGTCTCGATCTCGCGCTTGAACTGGGTGCAACACATACCATTGATGCGAGCAAAGGTGAAATAACAAAACGTATTTTGGAAATTGCGCCCCGCGGCATTTCTTTTTCACTGGAAACCTCCGGAAATGAACAGGCTTTTAAAAGCGCTGTTGACTGCCTCGCCATGGGCGGCACATGCGGAATAGTTACCGCGCCGCATAATGGCGAACCTTTCCCCTTTTCTCCGTTGAATCTCTTAGACCGCGCCTCATCCATCAGGGGCATACTATTGGGCGCTTCAGTTCCCAGGGTATTTTTACCCTATTTAATCGAGCTTAACCGGCAGGGCCGATTTCCTTATGAACGCTTAATTACTACTTATAGTTTCATGGAAATTAATCAGGCGTTTGAAGACTCCAAAGCAGGAGTTGCGATAAAACCTGTTTTGATAATGAATTAGATTATAATGATCTTCCAGGAGCCTGTCGGACTTTATCCGACAGGCTCCTATGAAGATTTAGATTTTCATTTTTTTTTGGCGATATTTATTTCTAATCTTATTCATTGCAGCCGGTAAATGAAAAAATATACCTTTTTGAAATAAAATCGTTTTTTAAATCTTTGTAGCAGCCTGTCGGTCAAAGTCCGACAGGCTGCTAGCGGCTGGCGTTCTGAATCGATTCAAATCATTTAAATCTACCTCTAGCAAGGTATAAACTGGGTCACGGAAACTGATTAAAATGCACAGGCTATCGAGATTAAGTAATATTCTGGAGAATATATGCCGTTCAGCGGCCGGTATCTTAATGCTCGCCATGGCCGCTCTTGTTTTTGCTGAAGTAATCAACCGTTATCTTTTCTCCTCCAGCTATGAATTCGTACCGGTTATTTCTTCCTGGTTCATGGTCTGGATGACCTATTTTATGCTCGGCGCAATCATGAAAACCCGCCAGCACATCAGTATCGATATATTGCCGTCTTTGATCCCCGGAAATCGATTGTTTTATTTACTGGCTTTTTTCGATCTGGTAAGCATTATTTTTTCATTGGTCTTGTGCTACGGCGCCCTGAAATACGACCTGATGGTCATGAAAACCAACCTCCATTCAATATCAGTTCCTGGCATTCCGATATGGATTGTGCGTCTTTCGGTGCCTTTGGGAGGCATATTCCTCCTCTTTTTTTCAATAGAACATCTTATCGTGGATGTCCTTATCAGATCAAAACGGGATGGAGGCAAGGGATGATACTGACTTTTGCTGTCATCATTTTCGCTGTGCTTCTGGTCTCCGGAGCCCCCATATTTATGGCTTTTGCCATCGGAGGCCTCATGATCATTACACTTCACACCGGTCTGCCGCTCTATAACATAGGCATCTTCTTTTTTGATTCTATTGATAACTGGATCATGCTAGCAGTACCTTTATTCATGTTCGCCGGTCAGCTAATGCTGGAAAGCGGGATGGGTAAAATCCTGGTGGATGCCTTACGCAGCTTTATTGGCCGCATCCCGGGAAGCATAGCCATATCGGCCATAGTCGCATCTGCTTTTGTAGGCGCTCTGGCCGGCCAGAACCTGGCAGTCTTGGGCTCTGTAGGCGTGGTGCTGTTTCCCTCAATGATGGAAGCCGGTTACGATAAAGGTTACAGTGGTGGGGTATTGTGTTCGTCCTCCCAGCTGGGATTTCTTATCCCGCCCAGCGTGGTATTTATCATCTACGGTTTTCTGACACAAACATCTGTTGCCAAACTGTTTATGGCCGGGATTATCCCGGGAATCATCTTGTCCATCATGCTGATAATAGCGGCAATTTTCATCGCCAGGAAGCGCCGATTCCCTCCTATGCCGGAACTTACCCGCCAAGAAAGAAAATTCCTGCTCTTAAGGGCAATTCCCAGCCTTCTCATGCCGGTCATTATCCTTGGAGGGATATACGGAGGGGTCTTCACTCCTACAGAGGCCGCCGCGGTTGCATGTATCTATACCTTGGTTGTGGGTATATTCATATACCGCAGCCTCACCTGGAAAAGAATCTGGAATTCCGCGATAGAGTCTGCGCAATTAACTGGCATCATAATGATCCTGTTCTGTGGTGTCATGCTTCTGGGGAGGGCCATGACACTCATAGGACTCCCGCAGACTATCGGCGAATGGGTTGTCAGCGGTGGCCTTACACAGAATTCTTTTCTGTTAATGCTCTGCATAGCCTTTGTTATACTGGGCATGGTTATGGACGCCTTCGCGATGGTGGTGGTGCTGCCGGTAGTAATGCCTGCGGTACGCCTGCTAGGTATTGATTCGATCCATCTCGGTGTGGTTTTTGTCGTTGCAAGCATGATTGGGACGATGACACCACCCGCCTCAGCGGCAATATACTTTACCAGCTCACTCTTTAATATACCCACCGCCGAGGCAATAAAAGGCGTACTGCCTTTTCTGGCGGTTATGGTCCTATTCCTGTTTATACTGGCTTTTTTCCCGATTATCTCTATCTGGTTACCCAGGATGATGTTCTGATGTAATGTGTCTCTTTACAGGAGTCTGTCTAATATTTAACCCATTCATTTTAAACAAAGTAAAAAGGAGGATTAGATAATGAACAAACACAGGACATTGATACTTTTTCTTTTAATCACGCTGATCTTTTTGTTTTTTTCAAATGCTTCAGGTAAATCAGAAAAGCCAATTGTTATGAGATGTGCCGGAGAATTTGCACCGCCAGAGACTATATCGGTAATCCTCAAGGAACTGGAGGGGCCTGTTCTTGAAAAGACCGGTGGCCGTGTGAAATTTGAATACTACCCTGCCGCTCAGCTCTATACTTTCCCTGATGCTATGACCGCGCTACAGGCAGGGGATCTTGAGATGGGATTTAACGGTATGCCCATATCCTTTCTTGTTCAGGAATGGGATGTGATCAGCAATCTGCCATTCCTAATTGACAGCGGCGCTCATATGCAACGCCTTCAGGATACGGATGCCTACAAGGCGCTCTGCGAGCGGATGGAAGCCAGGGGCATTAAACCCCTGACCCATGTCTATCCTATGGATGAACAGCCTCTGTTTAACCGAAAGAGACCCATCACCAAACTTGAGGATCTTCGCGGGTTAAAATTTTCAGTAGGGCCAGGGCCAACCCTGATAGAAGCGGTCACCATACTTTCCGGATCAAAACCTTTGCACATACCAATACCCGAGGTCCCATCTTCTCTGGAGACCGGTATGCTGGATGCTTCGCCATTTCCCCGTCCGCTTCAGATCTTTATGGACCTTCCCAGGATATTGCCTTATATGACAGTGGTTCCTTTTGGTATGTCATTTCCCGTGGGTCTTGTCGTGAGTACTAAATGGTGGAAGACCCTGCCGCAGGATCTCCAGCAGACATTGGGACAAATTTTTCAAGACGCAATGGAACGCTGGGGAAAGGAAGTCGTTACGGTAGGTGAAGAGCAATTCAAGATCTACAAGAATGCACCTGGAACAACCGTGACAGTATTATCGGATGAGGAGTTTGCGAGATGGCGGAAAGAGTTGAAACCGCTGTATGACAAACTGATGAAAGAACCGAATGTCCGTGCCATTATGGAGGCTGCTGAAGCTACGCGTTAGTAAAAGATTTGGAACATCTCCAATTTGGTTGAAGAAAAATTACTGGTTTTCTCAACTAAATTGGAGAAGAACCTTAAATTTAAAACAGTTTAAAGGGAGGGGTCACCGCAAGAATCTCTCAACAATCTCTGCAATGTCTCTCAGCTCCATACCCTTCGAATCGCCATTTACCTGAATGGCCTCTTGAAACATTAGAAAGCAAAAAGGGCAGGCGGTAGCAAGGCTATTAGCATCATTGTTTATGGCTTCCGCCAATCTTTCGCCGCTCATCCTGACGCCTGCCTCATTCTCTATCCACATATGGCCACCCCCCGCGCCGCAGCAAAAACTGTTGTTTCTTTTCCTGGGAAATTCAATAATATTTCCGAAAACCTCCTTTAAAATCTGTCTGGGTTCATTGTAGAAACCATTATGTCTTCCCAGATAACAGGGGTCGTGATAAATGATCTTCTCCCCTGATTCAGCGGATGACCCCTGGAGCCGAATTCTCCCATCCTTTAAAAAATCGTTAATTAATTTAGTGTGATGGACTACCTTGAAATCACCACCGAAATCAGGGTATTCGTTTTTTAATGTGTTAAAGCAATGAGGGCAGTGAGTAAGAATAAAATCGAAGTCATAATGCATCAGCGTTTCTATATTTTCAACAGCCAGTCTCTGGAACAGTCCTTCGTCCCCTATCCTCCTGACAAAATCTCCGCAGCATTTCTCATTGTTCCCCAGCATGGCGAATTTTAACCCGCTTGCTCTCAGTATTTTCGCCGTGGCCTGGGCTACTTCCCTCACCCTTTCATCAAAAGCAGCCACGCAACCAAGCCAGTAAATGCAGTCATATCTTTCCCCCTCTTTTGCGTTATCTATTCCTGCATTTTTTGCCCTGTTCTTCCATCTGACACCCCAGGGATTAAAATCTCTGGCCACCCTCTGGAGAGCTTTCTTGTGACCCCTATCGAAGATCCCTTCATAGACCAGCTTTCTCCTCAATTCAATAACCATCCCTGTCTGGTTATTGGATACAGGACAGCTTTCGACACATGCCCCGCATGTAGTGCACGCCCACAGATCTTCCTGGTTCGTTACCTCTCCTACCAACCCCTTCTCCGTATCGATCTCCGCCGTATCCGTACCTTTTCCGAGCAGCGCAGGCCCGGCCTGGAGCAGGTGCAGTTTAATATTCTGGACTAACTTTTTGGGGTTAAGGGATTTTTGTGTTGCAAATGCAGGGCAAGAATCCTGACATCGTCCGCAAACGACACAGGATAAGGTCTCAAGAAGCTGCTTTCTCGTAAAGTCTCTTATACCGGAAATGCCGAAGGACTCGGCCGTTCCGAAATCAATCGGATCAAGGGCGCCGTTTGGTCTTGACGGGCGGAGAAATATGTTGATCGGAGCCGTTATAAGATGCAGATAGCGAGAATAAGATATGAAAACTAAGACGAAAAGAACAACCAACCAGTGCAGCCAGAAGAACGCGATATTGGCTTTTTGTACCGAGCTTAAACTGATATCGTTGAACAAACGGCTCAATGAAAAGCTGAAGAAGGGGAGATTGGTTCCGAGTCCAACGGGAAAATTACCAAGAGCGATGCCGGTCGCCTCTCTGAACAGGTGAGTTATCGGGTGCATCAGAACGGTAAGAAGTATTATCAGGGCCTCGATTGTCTGCTCTCCTTTTAGTCGCGGTGGCCTTATGAGATATCTATAGATAATCCCCCATAACGCTGCAAAAAAAACAGCCAGGGCAACAATATCCATGATCCAAGAGTAATAGAAAAAGAATCTGTTGCTTTTTAACGTTTCGGAGATACCAAATCCGGCTCCGATAATTATATAGAGAAAGTAATAGAGGACGAATATGAAAAACCCCCAGGCTATCAGTGCGTGTCCTATATTTGACAAACTCACAGATGTTATTGACTTGAACTGGCACCACTGTCCGAATACATGACCGAGTGTTGCCAGGAGACGTCTTGGTATGTTGTTAAAACTCCGACATTCTCTACCCAGCTTTACATGGCGATAGAGAATGTAAACACGGCGCAGGAAAAGTGCTGAAGAAATAACGAAGAGGAGCCAGAAAATAATGTATCCCGAAACTCCCCAGTAGTTTTGGTTAAGCGCTAACATGGCTGCCTGCAGTTGTGATCAAACATGCTAGGGGGGATGTCGGTCTTTACCCGGCATCCCCCCGAAAAAGTTATTTGATGGTTTCCTTGAGTTGATTAAAAATCTTCCTGGCCGCATCTTCAGGGGAGCCGTTGAACAGCTCTTCTTTTTCGCGTCCCAGCTCGCCTCTCATCATTTTCAATTTATCCTGAATGGAAAGGGAGGATACATCCTTGCCCACTTTTACCCTGGGGCTCGGCTGGGAGAAACGCAGGGTTTTAATTAATCGATTCCCTTCTGTTTTTAATAACTTTGGCAAAATTAATTCCACCTTTCTACCCATGCCCCTGCGGTATGTCCTGCTGAAGGGGGCTACATACCCGGGCTCGTTGATCCCTTCTTCGAGACCCAGAACAGCGGGTAACTCCAGGTTATACGTCTCTCTCTTGCCTTTCATAAGCTTTTTATGAACAACGATCTTCTTATCATTCACAGCTTCGATCCCTATGATTCCCGTTGCCGATGGTACACGCAGATGTTCTGCCAGGGCCGAAACCATAAATCCGCTGCCCGTATCTTTACTTTTGGTCCCGCAGAGGACCAGATCGAACCCGATTTCCCTCAATATTTCCGCAATGGCCAACGAAGATTTCCATGTATCTGCGTGTTGGAAATCGTCTCGCCAGATCCTCATGGCTCTATCTATACCGTATATCAACGCATTTTTGAGAATCTCATCACCCTCTTCAGGAGCAACGCTAACGCCTATTACCTCTCCTCCCAGCTTTTTTCTTAATAATAGAGCTTCCTCTATGAGATGGTATCCGATATGATCGAGTACCTTGTATATATCGTGAAGCTGCTCAGATTTGATGTCAAACTCAACAACATCCGGTTCTGTGATTAATTTAAGGCAGATAATGATTTTCATGGATCTCTTTTCGCATCCGATTCCAGAAGATTTATTAGCTTCGGAATAACTTCATGCATGTCACCGATGATACCGAGTTTTGCGTATCTGAAGATGGGAGCCTGTTTCGCAATATCAAGGGCTATAATTTTTTTTACCCCTTTAATTCCCATAACATGCTGCGGGGCGCCTGAAATCCCGATGGTAAAGTATATGTCTGAGTTAAGCCACTTCCCCGTGGTTCCGATTTGCCTGTCCAGGGGGATCAGGCCTGTGTAAACGGCAATCCTGCTGCCCCCGATGACGCCTTGAATCAAATCCGCTAGCCTCCTTATTGTTTCCATGAAGTGCACATCAACTCCCCTGCCGACGCCTATAACAACCCTTGCTTCACAGAGGTCCAGTTCTGAGCGCCGTACTTCCCATTTTCTTATCAGCGTCGTAATTGCTGATTCCGTTTTTACTTCTTCACTTATAAGTTCGGGATTGTTCTTGTTCTTTTCTTTCGCATTCTCCAATGAAGACAAGTTTATCGTAGCCAGATAAGGGGAATATGATTCCCATGCAAATGCTGCATGAGCCTTTCCGTTGTAAACTGCTTTCCTGGCTATGGGTTTCCCGTCTTCGGATTCAAAGTCAATGCAGTTTGAAATAAGCCCCCTCTTCAGCGATGCCGCTGTCCTGGCGGCAACTTCCGATCCGGAGGGCGTATCCGCAAAAAGCAGGAATTGAGGGTTATATTTCAAAGCAGCCTTGTGAAGCGCCCGGGCTATCCCTTCAGGTGAAAGACGGGAGGCGATTTTAAATAGGTAGACTTTTTTCAGCCCGTACCATTTCAATTCTTCCAAAATTTTTAAGGCAGGCGAGCCAAATATCACTGCACATGCTTCCGCATTAAAAATGCCGGCCGTCCTTCGCGACTCGGCCGCCATCATGTACGCTGTATCATCAGGAGATCCGTCTTCAGTTTCTATATAACTCCATATTTCAGGTAGCATAAAAAGATAAACCCATATTGTCTTTTAATGAAAAAACTATATTTCCCTGCCTATCATATAACCGTCATGGGTCGCATTCCAAATGAACCTCGGAGCCTTTGCGTCGCCTATAATATGGCATTCAACGCCTTTCTGCCTGAGCAAATTGTAGGGCTCCACATTCGAAATCTTCGTTGTTATCATAACGATATTGTCTGCCTCTATTTCGTACTCTCTTCCCGAGAAAATATGGAAACAGCTCGCGCCCCTTCCCGTTATCTCCTTGACCCAGGTATGTGGGGTTATCCTCACCCCCAATTCATCAATCTTGCCCAGCATAAATGGAGCATCTATCCATACTCCAAGATTAGGATCAGTAATGTTGCTTCGGGCGGTAATGATCTCCACCTTTTTGCCTTTTTCCGCCAGAAGTTCGGAGACACCGGGAGCAACGCGATCGCTGAAGTCATCGATTATCAGTATCTTATTCCCCAGATTGACCCTGCCCAGTATAACATCTTCGTAGGTACATACATTTTCCCTTTCCCAGCCTGGGATGGGCGTGCACAAAGCACCTGCTGTACCGTCCCTGCACGGCCTGGCCCCAGTAGCCGCGACAATAACATCGGGTTTTTCCCTGGCCATGATATCATCGGTATTCTTATCGTTTATCTCAGAATTCAAATTTACTTTAACGCCTAGCTTTTGCAGCTGTCTGTCCAGATAGTCGATGAAGACCTGTGGATAAGTCTGGCTCGGGAGCATTTTTATTAACCTCATCTGACCACCTGTTTCTTCTTCCCTGTCATAAACAACCACATCATGGCCTCTTTCTGCGGCCGTCATAGCGCACTGCAATCCGGCCGGGCCGGCACCTACAATCAAAACCTTTTTCCTGTGCGGCGCTTTTTTGAATGTCCAGCTGCCCCATCTCCATTCCTCACCGGCAACCGGATTTACGGAGCATCTCAGGCCGTTCATGGCCCGGTTTCCGGCCCGTCCATAGCAACCCTGGTTGCAATTTATGCACGGACATATATCTTCCTCTCTTCCTTCCATAGTCTTTTTGGTAAAATACGGATCAGCTATCTCTGAACGGCATAGATAAACAAAATCGCACTGGCCGTCGGCAATCATGTTATCGGCAAGGCCCGGGTCGTTGATCTTGCATGCCGCGGAAACCGGCAATTTTACGGCCGCCTTTATTTTACGGGAATATTCTCCTGAAAAACCCGGTTCGAAGTTGGCATAGTAGGGGTTACCCTCAATATGCAATGATCTGAAAGTGCTCAACACCTGGCCTATACAGTCCACCTGGCCTGTAGCTTCAAGCATTTTGGCGATTTCCACGGCATCATCGATAGTTGAACCACCCGGTTCCATCTCAAAAGCCAGGACCCTTACACTGAGGGCGTAATCATTTCCAATAGCCTTCCTTATCTTATCAATTACTTCCAACAGGAACCGGCACCGGTTCTCAAGTGTCCCGCCGTATTCATCTGTTCTTTTATTCGTGGTTTTTGATGCAAAATTCCAGAGCAGCTTGCCGTGGCCAAACAGAAGCTCTATGCCGTCGCACCCGGCCTTTATCAGTCTCAGGGATGCGGCCGCAAACTTGTCTTCGATTTCGAGAATTTCTTCTTTGGTTAACTCTTTTGAAATCTGATGAGGATACTCTATGGTCGGGAGCTGTGAGGCTGCCCTGGGAACTTCGTCCACTGTAACATTACACTGGCTGTGGACACCGGGATGCCCGGGCCCGCCAAAGACTTTACAGTCATATTTATGCGCCGCATCCGTGATTTCCTTTATTCCCGGAATCACTTCATCTCTCCAAAGCCCGAAGCTTGACATCGGGTAGTAATCAGCCTTTTCATCGACACTGGCAAGCGGCAGAACGATCAGCCCCGCTCCCCCCTTTGCCTTTTCTTCAAAATAACATCTGGTCCTTTCGTTGGATAAAAAAGTGACGGGATCCTGAAGTCCGTTGGTGTGACCGGCACATACAATCCGGTTTTTTAAAGTAACCGGCCCGACCTTTATAGGTAATAACAAATAACTGTATTCTGCCATAATAAAAACTCCTCCTATGTTTATCATCTGGACGCTTCCCTGTGGACTAGTGCAGGGAGAGTCAATATTTCATTCTATCTCTTCATCTCTCTTTTTAGAGGAGAACGAGTGTAATCTGGGGAAATGCGTAAAGCAACGCGAGACACGCCATCATCATGAGAAAAAAGGGGATGATACCTCTGAACACGATCTCCAGCGGAACTTTTGTCACCCCGTGCACGACATATGAGTTCATTCCCACAGGAGGCGTTATCAAAGCCATCTCCACAATCAATGTGAGGATTACCCCGAACCATATAGGATCAAATTCAAAGCTCTGAACTATCGGAAACACGATGGGTATTGTCAGCAACTGCATGGCCAGACCGTCCATGACCATACCGAGCGGTATATAAATCAGGAGAATGGATATCATGATGATATGTCTGGAGACAGGCAGGGCCGTCACCCATTCCCGGAAAAGGTTCGCAAAACCTCCCAGCGCTAGAAAATTAGAGAAAATCATGGCCCCTATTGTTATGGTCAGGATAAAGCTGGTGGTGGTTATAGCATCCTTTAGCGCCATGACAAGGGCAGGGAGAGTCAGTCTTCGCCTGAAAACCATTATCACGAAGGCGCCGAACGCACCCATGGCTCCGGCTTCGGATGGCGTAAATACTCCTATAAACAGCCCACCCATCACGATAATAAAAAGTATTAGCATGCCCAGGACACCCTTGAGGGATACTATTTTTTCCCGCAGGGTGTAGGCCGGCCCCGGCGGACCCAGTTCCGGATTTTTCCTGCACATGAAATAGATAGCGGCTATGTATAATCCTGCCAGGAGCAAGCCGGGTATAATCCCCGCGATAAACAGCTTGCCGATGGATGTCTCGGTAAGTACCCCGTAGATTATAAATGCCGCACTCGGGGGGATGAGGCAGCTTAGGCTCCCCCCGGCAGCGATGCACCCGGTAGCCAGTCGGGGATGATAATTGAAAGACTTCATCTCAGGATAGGCGACAGCGGCCATAGTGGCAGCTCCGGCCAGACTGGCGCCGGAACATGCGGCAAATCCTGTGCTTGCGAGGGTTGTAGCCATTGCCAGCCCTCCGGCCTTTTTCCCGAGCCATTTATGTGCTGCATCATAGAGTTCTGTACTGAATCCGGAATAGTACACAAACTGCCCCATAAGCATAAAAAGAGGCACCGGCAAAAGAGCTCCCATGGTTCCCCAGGTATATGGCGCGCTTCCTACGACGGAAAAACCGGGAGTCAGGCCTTTAAGCATGATTATGCCCAGGCAGCCAATGAACGCGAAGGCATAGGCGATTGGCATTCCCTGTGACATGACCAGGAAGAATGCGGAAAGGCCTATTATGCATATAAAAAGCGGTGACACCCTGTTACCCTTTCCTTTTTGATGATAATATTTTAACCATCTGTATAATGAGTTCGAGACATAGCAACGCGGCTCCGATAGGAACAATAGAGTGAATGGGCGCCGTGGGGATGTCCAGGGTAGGGATCACCCTCTGTTGATGCCAGGATCTCAATGCGATAATCGTTGATTGTTTTGTAATTATGATGAAAAGTAATAATGATAAAGAGAGCGTCAGAAAATCAACGACCTTCCTTAACCGGGGAGGATAACCGATGATGAACAGATCTACTTTCACGTGCCCTTCGATTCTTTGTGTATAGGCCCAGCTTAAGAAGACAATCGCACCCATCAGGATCTCGCTGATCTCCAGTGTCCCCCTGATCGGCCTATCTATCAGGTATCGCCCTAAAACATCAGCCGCCCCAAGGAGCATCAGTACCATAAACAGCGCGCCACTGAGATACAGAAAAACCTTTTCAACAGCGTGAACGCTTCTCTCTATTTTATGAAATATCAATGGAGTCTCCTAAAAGAAATTGCCGCGGAAATGCAATAAGGTGAGAATCCATGAAAGAACTTCTCACCTTATGTGCCATTTTGACTTAACTGCCGGGGGTATAACCCAGAGCCGGATTCTTCACGCCAACCGCTTCGAGACCTTTATAATATGAGTCTATAACCTTCTTGACGCCAATCCCTTTGGACTCATGGGCATCAATCCATTCCTTCCAGATGGAAACAGCCGCTTTGTGAAGTTTCTCCTTCTCCGCATCATTCCAGTCAATAGATTTGGCCCCCTCATTAAGCCAAGTACTGACAGCGTTTTCGTATAGCTCCTCCATTCCTTTTGCCAGCATAACGGAGTACTTTCCATCCGCGTTCAGATCCTCGACGACCGCCTTTACATCGGCGGGCATATCATCATAAACCTTTTTATTCATGGCGATCGTATGCACCGTACTGCTAACGCGAAGCGGTTCGATTAGATAATGGACAAATTCTTCCCAGTGGAATTCCTTAAGACCGAGCCCGGCTATGAATATTGCTTCGCCGATACCTTTCTGGAGCATCATATAAGCATCGGGAGGACCGCCGAAAACCCCCACGGCACCAATTTTCTTCATGAGGTTTGCCTTGGTCGGACCTCCTCCGACGACTACCTTGAGGCCTTTTAATTCAGAAATACTGTTGATGGGTTTTACACTCAAAAAATCCTCGAAAATGCCGACAAACTGGATAAGGAGTTTAGCATCCGAGAATTCCTCCTCAAGGTATCCATTTTTAACGACGTAATTAAACCAGGCTTTGGTGGCCACTTGAGACGATGTGTGAACAAAAGGCATGCTTGGGATGTTTGTCAAGGGAAAGGGCCTCTCCACGTCCATGCAGATAATCTCCGAAATGTCCGCAACACCGGATATCAACACATCCCAAGCCTGTGGAATAGGCGCCAGAACGCCCCCATGATGGAGATCAACCACATACCGGCCATTTGTTCTGGATTCAAATTCCCTTGCCCATTCCTCCAGGCCTTTTGATACCGGATTCATGGGAGGCATCCAGTTTGCGAAAGTAAGTTTCTTCGGCCCTGCGGCCTTTGAATCAGAAGTCATGCTGATGATGAAGCCAAAAGAAATTGCCATGATCATTAAAATCAGTATTCCCTTTCTCATAACCTGTCCCTCCTTTTCTCACTTATCTGGTTTGATGCCATTAAAAACAACCAAGGATAAAAACTGTCTAAAATATTAATAAAATGAAAATTGTACTCTAACACCCCGTATTTATTTACTGCGAAACCGGATACGGATATTTTTTGGATAGCAATGATGATTTATGTAATGCTTATACCATAATTAGATTCAAAATTTCTATCCTATTTTACAACCGCACAAAGATATATCATAAATCATGTTTATTGATACATTCATCATCAGGACGTCCTGAATCATAATAAAATGAAAATTGTACCCTAACACCCCGTATTTATTTACTGCAAAACCAGAATATGGATTTTTCTCGTACAGCAATAATCTGTCATATCTTCTAAATCATCCTTTCGACCTCTTTTATTCTCTTTTGAATCCTCTTATGGGAGACAGGAAAGACTGTCTTCAATTCTTGAGCGAACAAGGACACCTTGTACTCTTCAATAACCCATCGGAGTTCATCAAGAGATGCCCGTTTTTCCTTTGATGCGTGAATTGAGAGCTCGCTTCTCATTTTTGCAAGTAACCGCGTAAACACTTCAACCTCTGATACCTTTCCCCGGTCTTTATTAATATCGTTCACACCCCTTTCAGCCCTTATCGACATGGCTTTTATGTATCTAGGCAAATGAAGTATCCTTTTATCAGGGTAGATCTTATGGAATTCACGCGGGACGAGTTTCTCAAGCTCATTTCTGATCTCAGAGACAAAATCGAGAATAACAGGATTTCCTCTGTTGGATGACTCCAAACTATGCAGTTTTTCTCTGAGCAAAGAATATTCACGGAGTACCGGTCCTACGTGCTCCATAAACTCGGAGGCGCTGAGAATAATCGTGCTTTTTATGCTTTCCATTTCTCTTATAAAACTATCCCTTGTTCGGATATCCAGGGTCAAAAGGCGATCTAGAAAACCTGTTATTAATTCCTTCTCATACTGTTTGACGTCCCCAAAATATATAAACTTTTCGGATTGTCCGGACGGGAGGCCGGTTACCCTTTTCATAAACTTTATCTCCTTTTTCAAATGAAGCGATAAGAGCAGTTTGATACCCAGCCTATGGACCTTCAGAGCCTTATTCATATCATGGAAAATCCTTATATTGGCAGATCCTTCAGCCGGTTCAAGGGCAGGATAAGCAATAAGGTCTTCATCAATTTTGATAATGATCGGCAGATCTTCAAAATCCCATGATGTGATACCGGTCCGCTCCCATCGTTCCTTCGCCGCTTTCCATTCGGCAGTATTATTGCTCCTTTCCACCGGCCCGGCTTTATCTCCACTCAAGATGTCCGTGTCCCTTCCAGATGCCACTTCATGCCCATCATGGTCTATAACCGATATGCGCATTTTTAAAAAGTCGGCTATGTCCGCGACAGGCCATTCCGACAAAGGTATGTCCACGCCGAATCTTTGATAGATAAAATTTGAAAGGGCGGTTATCAGTGGTTCTTCTGATTTCAACATCTCATTCAAAATAATCCTGACCTTTTCAGGAACCGGAACAAGCTGTTTTCTGTACTGCTTTGGGAGACCCCTGATTAGAGATATGATTTTTTCCTCGTAGAAGCCCGGCACGATCCAATCCAACCGTTCGGCGGGAAATGAGGAAACATGGCGCACAGGTATCCTGATGGTTACTCCATCATCTTCCTTCCCCGGTGAGAACCTATATGAATACTGAAATTTATGACCATCTATACTCATCTCTTTTGGAAACAAGGACAGTTCTTCTTCCGTGGGTCTGTTGAGAACGATATCTTCTTCTCTCATTTTAAGGAAATCGTCATTACCCATTTTCCTGATTATTTTCTTCAGGCCCGTAACATCGACTATCCCGGATAGTCTTGAGGAATAAAAGGCGGCCATTTTTTCTTCACTTGTAAGGATATCACGCCTCCTGAGCATATCTTCCTGTTCCTCAAATTTCCTTAGCAATTCCCGGTTATGCATGAGAAAGGGGAACCTCTCCCTTAGCTCCCCGTTAACCAGTGCCGATCTTATAAATATTTCATGAGATTCTTTTTGATTTTTCCTTCCATAGGACACCTGTCTCCGGGGCACAATCTTCAGGCCATAGAGAGTGACCTGTTCATTGGCCAGCACTTCCCCTCGGCTCTGTGACCAGTATGGATCTGAATAGGTGTATATACATTGATCTCCGCCCAAAGCCTCAATCCACTCCGGCTCTATCCTGGCTGCGGTTCTGGCAAAAAGCCTTGAAGTCTTAACCATCTCCGCGGCCACGATCCATTGACACCCCCTGTTAAAAATTGCGGACCCGGGGAATAACATTACCTCTCTTCCCTTTGCCGCCTGATAAATATTTTTCTCCTTTTTGTTGGCAATATTATAGAGATATCCGCTTAATATCGCCCTGTGAACGGGATCATAGCGTGTCCCGATCTCTTTTATCTCCTTCTTTTTAGGTCTCCCGTATCTCCGCTCCTTCATGATATCCGTAATCTGTCTATGGACATCCATCCATTCCCGGAGCCGGATAAAAGAAAGAAAATGATCCTTTGCGTATTTTCTCACCCTGTTTTGGCCTTTTGACTCATTCATAATTTTATAAAAATTATTCCAGATATTCAGAAGGGAAATGAAATCGGAATCATTATCCCTGAACACTGACTGCACCCTGTCCGCCTGATCCGCCTTTTCCAAAGGCCTTTCCCTGGGATCCTGAATAGAAAGAGCGGAAGCGATGATTGAAACTTCGCCAAAGCAGTCCTCTCTCATGGCTTCTATCATTATCCGGGAAATCCGCGGATCCAGAGGCAATAATGCCATTTTACGCCCATCACCAGTCAGTTCATAGCGGTTATTCTTTTTTGTTACGGCACGCAACTCCGTTAGGAGACGAAATCCTTCATTAATGTTCCTTGGATTTGGACGATCAATAAATGGAAATTCCGATATCTCCCCCAGTTTTAATGACAGCATGCGCAGGATGACTTCAGCCAGATTCGACCTTAAAATCTCAGGCATGTTATATTCCGGCCTTGATTCATAATCCTCCTCGGAATAGAGCCTGATACAGATACCATTTTCAACCCTGCCGCATCTCCCCTTTCTCTGATCTGAACTGCTTTTTGAAATAGGACCCACCAAAAGGCTTGTTATTCTGGACCGGGGCAGGTATCTGGGAATGCGTGCCAGACCTGTGTCTATGACATATTTGATCCCTGGTATTGTTATGGATGTCTCGGCTACATTCGTAGAAACAATTATCTTCTGTCCTGAATACTTTGAAAATGTCCTCCTCTGCTGAGAAACGGTAAGCCGCGCGAATAATGGAAGCACCATTGTTCTGGGAAAATTTCGTGAATTCAGCAGTTCACAGGTGTCCCGAATATCCTGTTCAGTCGGCATAAAGACAAGGATATCCTCATATCTTCCCTCATTTTTGAGTTTTTCTATCGCGTTGACAGCAAGCTCGACATAGGTGACATCTCCATTTTTTTCCAATTCGGGAGATGTGGCCATATATCGCACATCAATGGGGAACATTCTGCCTTCAATCTGAATTACGGGCGCGTTGTTGAATGCCTTGGAAAACTTAAGGGTGTCGAATGTCGCCGATGTTATAATAAGCTTCAATTCCTGTCTTTTCTTTAACAGATTCTTTAATATCCCCAAAAGGAAATCTATGTTGAGACTTCTTTCATGAGCTTCATCAATCATAATCGTGTCATACTCATAAAGAAAAGGATCCGCCTGTGTCTCAGCAAGCAATATGCCATCGGTCATGATCTTTATATAACCTTCCGGATTGCTCCTGTCCTGGAAACGGATCTTATAGCCGACGCTCTTTCCGAGGCTTTCACCCAACTCCGCGGCAATTCGCGTGGCTATTGTCTGGGCTGCGATCCTCCGTGGTTGTGTGCATCCTATCTTTCCATAAATCCCCTGACCTGCCTCAAGGCATATCTTGGGAATCTGTGTGCTTTTTCCTGAGCCCGTATCGCCTGATATAACCACAACCTGATTCGTCTTTATCGCTTCTGAAATCTCCCGGACCTTGTTGAAGATGGGGAGTTGTTTCGGATAGGATATAGCCGGCCTCTTCCGAATCCTTTCCTGTGCCTTGCGGATTGACTTTTCAGCCTTTTCTTCCAGCAAAGAAATTCGCGATTCCAGGAGATCTGAGGAGGAAATATCTTTCGTCCCGCCCGAAAGCTGATCAAGCTGTCTGGATATTCTAGACCTGTCCATCAACATGGTTTTTTTCAGCAGGGACCGGATTTTGAATATTTTTTTTATACGTGTTGACACTCTATGAATTGCATTAAATATGGAAGCTTTTACGTTAAACAGCCTGAAATTTTTAATGAACAGGGAAGTCTCTCACCTATCTTCGCCAACCTCTTTAAGTTCCGGAATCATTAGGACCATAGCCGCAATAAACCAGAAAGGTTCCATTATCCGCACAATAATAAAAGTGTTCGCTCCGATGCCATGGAAAAGAAGGCCTATGATTCCAGCCAGAAAACCCAGTGACAATCCAGACGCAAAAGGATCAGTTGAATCCTGGAATATGCGTTTTACCCTCGCCAGCATAGCCGATATCATAAACATGAACGTCATCAACCCGAGGAATCCGGTCTCCACTAAAACACGGATATATTGTGCATCTACGAATCTGTAGCCTGTTACACCATAGCCTATAAATGGATGCCTGACCCAGGCCTTCAAAGCCGCTTTCCAGCTTGTTATCCTTGCCGAAGTGCTTGTATCGAGCTTAACGCCTCCGAACTCGACCACATTCGCTCTCCCTTTCCCTTGAGTAAAGGTATATAAAATCCTTTTTTTTGCGATATCTGGAAGGAGAAAGGGAAGCGCTATGGCGATTATCAGGAAGAATATAATGATAAGGTTTCTTTTTTCCGACAAAAAAATAAAGGTTAATAATGCGGGAATTAATGCCAGATAAGAAGTTCTCGACTGAGTGTATATCAATGGGATTATAAAAAGCAGGATCAACAAAGCAAAAAAAATTCTACCCCGGACAGAAGGACTGGTCAGCAATAATCCTATCGCAACGGAAATCATCAGGACAAGATAGCCGCCAAATGTATTGGGCTCGCCGGAGGCTCCCTCGAAAGGCGCAGTCACCCTTCCTCCCATAGGAATTTGTGAGATCCCTATTAGTGAAACGATGGAACACGTCACGAGCATAGCCCACAGAAAATTTTTAACCTGCTGTTTATCCCTCAGCTGATTAACAACCATAAAATAAACAATAAAATACTCAAAATATTTCAAGACAAAGAAAAAGCCAACCTTCAGCGTCACCCTTCCGAATAGAAAACCTAAAAGCGTTGAGACAAGACAGATAATGATATAATAGGCAATGGGTTTATTCAGGGGAGTTCTTAAGAATAATCCAAGCTCTTTATTGATAGACATCTTGGCGATCCAGCTAAAACTGATAATAAGCAATATAAAGTCATCCAGCCTCAGAGTCACCCCCCTTTCAAGGGCTGGGCCTGATGTAGTACCTACAATGAATTCGGGACTTAAAAGCATCGATAAGACAAGAATATATAATGCGAATTCCGTGCTTATGAAGCTTAAGATGAAGATAATGAAACCCACAGCCAGGGCTATTGTCTTAAGCGTGGAGAGAAAAGGAAGGAACATGGCAAATATGATCAGGAAAGAGAGCACTATAAGCAGAGGGACAATGAGCTGGAGGCTCGACTGTCCCCTATTATTCAGAATGTTTAATTTATCCGGAGATATCAAGAATTTCTCCTCTGAAAGTTGAGCCTCCCTGCAGCCAGCTGCCGGGAATTATCCAGATGGTAAGGAATTTCCTTGTTCTGATACACTTGCTAACCCAGCAGAAAGACTTGTCGACGAGAGTGGGGCAGGATCTCGCTACGGGAAAGGGCACACTCTGTATTTTCAAAGAAAAAACAGAAATGATTGCAATAGACCGGGAGACTGTCGGACCCTGTCCGACAGTCTCCTAATAAGATTTAGATTTTACCGCAAGACTACCTGGTTGTATATACCGGCCGATTTTAAAATTTCCTTTTGTGTATTCGCGCCCTCTTCTGTGAGGAAAGCCCCTACAAATAACCTGAAAAGCCCGGTTGAATCATTAAGGCCATAAGGTGAAAAACCGAGCTCCTTTATTCTTTCCGAATCGCTTTCCAACTCGCTCTCGGAAATATACGTGCCAACTAGATTGGCATATTCCGTCTTTTTGACTGTTATATCATCTAAATTACGCTCCCGGCCAAACTGCTCTGCCTCATCACTATTCTTAAAGTTCCCGAGATATATCCTGTACCATTCTCCCTTTTCACCCAGTGATACCTTTACCCAGAAGGACGGCAATCCTTTTTCCTTAAGCATACTTACCGCCTTTTTTGCCCTTTCAAGTGTTTGAAAAGATCCCATATAGAGTGAAAACGGGTAAGAACCCTCCAAATAGGGTGATAAAGTTTCCTCTTCCTTTTTGACGCCCTCTTCTACGGCTGTTAAGGGAATAGGAGGAGAAATAGCATCCACAATCGCTTCCGTTTCCTCCTCTTCAATCGGAATTATCTTGGGAGTTCCCTCATCTGAAGTCACTATAATGTCCTGCTCATCATTGACGGTTTTCTTTTCAACAGGATTCGGTGGTGTTAGCTCATGATCAACAGGTTGCTCTGTTCTCTGAAAAATTCCGGGATCTATAAGGCCTTCCCTCCAGAGGAATCCAGCGGCAAGGAGTAATATGGCGATAAAAAGCAGAAAAACTTTCAGCCCACTGCTTGTTTTTCGCTTTTCTTTTTTCTTTACAAAATCCGGGGAACTTGCCGGGAGACCCTCGTGTCGGGGTTTCCTGACTCCCTCATCAGTCTTAATAAATGAAAACAGTCGAGAAAAAATATTACTCTTTTTCCCGGATTCCTCACCGTAGGAATAGTAATACTTATAATACTTGAAGTCCTGGAAATCAGGACTGATATCTGGTTTCATACCGTTGAGGACAACGCCGACAATATTACAATTAACCTGTTCAAGCTGGGTGGAGGTTCTCTTTAGAAGCCCTTTGGATACCGCGCCTACACGATAAACAATAAGCATTCCATCAACCTTAGTGGCGAGAATTGCCGCATCGGCCGTCGAGAGAACCGGAATGGAATCGAAAATTATGATATCATATTCTTTTTTTGCCTCTTCAATGAAACCATTTAGCCTCTTGGATTCAATGAGCTCCGCAGGATTAGGGGGTATTGTCCCGCAGGTTATAATATGAAGATTATCCATCCCCGGTGTCATCATTAACTCATCCATTGACATTTTTCCCATTATCATATCGGTAATAGTTTTTACCGTATCACGCCATGGATAATTACCGAGCAGTATGTCGGTAAGACCGGGAATAATTTCCAGTCCGAATACTTTTGCCAGCATGGGTTTTCTCAAATCAGATCCCACCAAAAGAGTCTTCTGACCCGCCTGTGCCATAGCTATCGCAAGATTGATCGAAACTGTAGTCTTTCCTTCCTGTGGGGAAGTGCTTGTTACGCCTAATGTCTTCAGCTTTTCATCCCCTTCTCTAAATTGAATATTTGTTCTTAATGCCCTGAAGCTTTCCGCCATCATCGTCTTAGGAGTGAAATGAGTTACAAGATTAATTGTTCTGGCAATTGCATGCTCATCCATACCATCGGGGTATCTATCCTTGAGAACTTCCTGGATATCCTTGGGGTCAGCGTAAGGGATAACACCAAGGACCTTGGCCCCGATCGTCTCCTCCACGTCTTCAATTGCTCCGAGAGAAGTATCGAATGTCTCAATAATGAAGGCCAGGACAAGTCCTAGGACTATTCCTATCATCGCACCCATAATGCCGGTTGCGGTTATCTTGGGAGGATTGATTGGAGACATCGGGAGGATAGCCGGCTTTACAATAACAATCTCATCAGGTTTTTCAGCTTTTGTTATCTGTGCTTCCTGATTCTTCCTTTCCAGAAGCGCTGTCATATCCCTGAAGGATTCCACCTCTCTTTTCAAGCGGTCATATTCCAGCTTCTTTTCCATAAGGAGATTTGTCTTGCCATCTATTTCCATCAATTCTTGATTAAGACCAATCTCGCGTTTTTCAAGATTTTCCATCTCAAGGTTCAACAGCATAAGCATTTTACGGGCATTCTCAATAATCTTATAACCGTTTGATATCACCTCAGGGTGTTTGTCCGTATAGTTTTCAAGCAGGGTGTCTCTCTGAAGGAGGAGTTCCACAAATTTATCATTTGAAGTCTGGTATTGCTGTCCGGCATTGATCGAATAAAAATTGGTGTCTGACCTGGAGGGATCATCAATAAATCTCTTGAGCCTATCGATCAAGCCCTTTATCTCCCTCTTGATTTCGGCTTGAGACCTAATCTCATCTTTAATCTCCTTGCTCCTTGAAAGAAGATTCTCACTTTGCAGATCAATGGAGAGCAGTTGATTTTTCTGACTGAAGGTGTTAAATTCCCTCTCCGCCTCCCTGAGCTTTTGCCGCATCTTTTCAAGTTGATCATCGATATAATTTATCGCCTCTCTCGTACGTTTCCCCTGCTGTTCCGCGTGCAATCTCTTATAAGTTGATGCAACGGTATTGGCCATACGCTGAGCGAAATAACGATCCGTGTCGGTTATTCTAATATTAAGGATATTAGTGTAATTCTCCCTTTCCACCGTCATTCTGGCCTGGAGCCGTTCAACAACCGAGATGATGCCCGGATCCGGCGTCCCCGTGTCCTGAGAGATTTTCGAGGGGACGAGGCCCATATCAACAGCAACTTCCTTCATAATTGAATAGCTCTTGATGATAGAAATCTGGGTCTCTATGTCGTCACCCCCTGTCCATGAAAGTGTTCGGGCATAGAGACCTTCAAGGGTTGTCTCTTTTTCGAATTTGATACTGCATGAAGAGGTATAAAGAGGGGTTGGGGCCTGGATCATTGCAAAAAAGGTGCTGAAGATCCCCAAAAGGATGGTTGTGAAAATAATGATTATTTTCCTTTTTTTAAGGACACGCCAGTATTCTCTAAGATTTATGTCGTATTGCGGCAAAACAATCTCTCAGTTTTATATGCGATGGTTACTATCTTCGGTTTATATGAAGATAGTCCCTTGTGAAATATGCATCCTGAAGTCTTTTCGGGTAAAAAATAAAATCGAGAAGCGGTGTGGTATTTGCGATCCAGTCATTTATATCTCCTATCAGCATCCTCGGCACATATACCAGGTCACCATCTTCCAGGGAAACATTCTGTCTTAAATCCGCCTGTCTAAAAAGCGCGTTGAGATCCGACATCATCACTAGAGGGGCTTCTCCGGTTGGGTATCCTCTTACAATAAGCGTGTTCTCTTCAACTGCTAGCGTGGTAACACCTCCCGCAAGAGATATAGCTCCCAATACATCCTTGGCGTCTTTGAGTGAATATATTCCCTGGGACTCGACCTCACCCATAACATAAACTCTTTCTCCAAACGCCGGTAGAGCCGGAATATCAAGGACGTCTCCGTCATCGATAATGATATTCTTGCTTTCGTCGCCCTTTTCTAGGATATCATAAAGGTTAACCCGGTATGTTCTGCCCTGTCTCACAATCTTAACATTCTTTATATCAGCGTCTACGGTATACCCCCCCGCCATCGCGACCAGATCCATCAATGTCGTTTTCCCTTCCAGGAATATCCTTCCGCTTGCCGCCTTGGCCAAATTGGATGCTCTCAGGGCGGCAAATTCACCAAGAACCGTGACGCTCTTAGATTTGAATTCCTTCACAAGAACATTGAGCCTTGGCTTTTTTAAAAAATTTGACAGGCGCTCTGTGAGAAGCTCATCCAGTTCACTCGGGGTCAGTCCTGCGGCTTTAACATCATCGATAAATGAGTACGATATCTTACCGTTGGCGTTAACTGTCACGAGTGTGCTGGTCGCCTCATTTCCTACGTGTGAGATTATTTCCAGGACATCCGTGGGACCTATACGATACTCCGGCACATTATCTATATGTTTAAATGTCTTGTTCTCTTTGAGATTCTGCAATGGCGATAACGCTTCTTCAGAATCGTATGTTGTTATCTTTTTATAGATCCTGGGATCTTTCGCGCTCTTCATGTCAGTTACGGGAATTCCCTTAACAGCAGTGGATTGATAGCATGACTGTAGAATGGACAGTGACAGAATAGCCGCAAATATATACGGCAAGAAATGGAGAACCCATTTTTTGAGCAAAGCATTCATTAAATTTATTGACAATAATTCCTTAGACATCACAACCCTTCGGTATCACAAAATTACTTCACATCATTTTCACTTATGCTTTTCTCGACATATAATAAAGGATTACCCGATAAATGGATGATCTGCTGCTTCTGAACCCTGTTTCCCAAACCGTCATAAACAAGTTCGATCGTAGGTCTCAGGGGTTGATTCTGGTCGGTGGAAATTACTCTTCCTATAGAGCCATTGTTAAGCCGAACATAGGAATTAACAGGAAACAAGGATATCTGCGCGAGAAAAATCTTCACAATCCTTGAAGGAAACAATCCTTTGCTGGCCTCGAGGATGGACTTAATGGCATCAGTCTGCATTAATTTCGCCCTGTATGGTCTTTTCTTGATCATGGCGACATAAACATCCACAAGACCTATTATTGAGGCAAGTTCCGAGATCTGGTCATCTTTCAAACCGTAAGGGTATCCTGAACCGTCTGTTCTTTCATGGATCTGAAGGGCCACGTTTGCCAGCCAGGCATATTTTTCTCCCATACTGTTTAGGATATCACTGCTAATCTCGGGATGTTTTCGGATAAGTTTAATCTCATCAGATTCCAGTTTTCCTTCTCTCTTAAGGATACTCTCAGGGATCTTATACATTCCGACATTTTCCAGAAAAGCCGCAAGGCCTAAACGCAAAAGCATCTTGGTGTCATATCCAAGGCCTTTGCCCAGCTTCAGGGATGTAAACGTCACATCAATTGTATGTATAAGCATATCCTCATAATCCGGGGCCGCAGACATAGCATAGTCATAAAGCTTGTCGATGAGGTTCTTATTAATAATGGAATGTAAATCCGCTAAGATAGGAGATGGGCTGATTCCTTGATCTTTTCTGACCCTTTCCTGGACTTCAATCGCCCTTTCAATAAACTTCTCATAGTAGGATACCAACTCCAGATCAATATCCTCCTGTTCAGGCTTGATCTCAAAGGTTTCTTTCTCTTCCATTAATGATGTCTTGAATATCAAAGAGTCACTCAACCTAAACTTATCTTCAGCAACCTTTTTTGGAGAAGGCTGTATCTCTTTTCCTTTCTTATCTTTGATCCTTATGATATCAGAAAAGCGCACCATCAGTGATTATATTCTCTATTATATCCGGACCTACAATTTTTTCATTGGAGCTAAATCCAATCAAAAGGGAGAGGTCACAGAGGTTATTTATTTTTCTTGGTACACCGCCGCTGTGTTCATAGATTTTATTTATCGCTTCATCATTGAATGCGTTTTCCTTTTTGCCGGCTTTTTCCTGCCTGAAAAGGATATAGTTGGTCGTTTCTTCCTGATCAAAAGGCCTTAGATGATATTTTATGGCTATCCGCTGATTAAGTTGCTCAATACTGTTGACTTTTTCCCTTAATTCAGGTTGACCTAAAAGGATTATCGTAAGTAAAAATCTGTTATTTAACTGAAAATTGAGCAGGAGTCTTATCTCTTCAAAGGTTGGCTTCTCGAGGAGCTGCGCCTCATCAACAATCAGCAATGTGTCCTTGTTGTTCTTGAGATTGCTGATCATTTTTTCATTCAGGACTTGAAGGCATTTAACTTTTGTTTCCGGGACATCGGTGATATCGAATTGATAAAGTACCTCCTGAAGGAACTCCTTGGCTTCAAGTTTAGGGTTTATAATAAGACCTATATCAAATTTATCTTCGGATAATTCCTGAACATAGACTTTTGAAAGTGTTGTCTTTCCGCATCCTATATCACCTGATAACATTGCTCCGCCTTTTCGCATCTCAGCAGCGTAAAGCATCCTTGTAAGGGCCTCTTCGTGGGCCTTTGACATGTAGAAAAAATCCGGATCTGGAACGTTTTCAAATGGGAATTCTGAAAAACCCCAGTAATCTAAGTACATAAGATACGCTCGAGTTCAAAAGTTTTAGAAAATTATACATAATATTACATATCTGTCAATATATAATTACATAATTATCTAAATTTAAATATATTTATAGTAATGTATCTCAATATAATCGATATAATGCTTATCCCGCAGGCAATCGAACTTTGTCCACAGTCTGCTCAATTATATGCCTGAATAAAAGAACAACCATTAAATCTTATAGTATATACATTGCTGTCCAAAAAAAATCCATATCCGGTTCTGCAGCAAACAAATACAGGGTGTTAGAGCATAATTTTCATCTTATTCACTGATGCCCGGTCGGGAAATCGCTCCAGAACCGTTTTTGGACAATATTTTAGCATATATTTAAACTTGATCAAAGTCTATCAAATTGTTTATAATGATATAGTCGGCGGATTACAGGACAAAGCCCGGCAGGCTCCTTGCAGTAAAATACCTTATCAATCAAATGCGGGAAAAGAAATGCAAATAACACCCATTTATGATCCGGCGGCCAAACAAAGGCCCATGAGAGTGGCAGCCTTCATGTCTGGTTCAGGAACAAATATCATCAAGCTCCTTGAAAGGGAAAAAACACTGAGAGAGAAAAATGGTTCCTCACCATTTCAAGTCATCTTTATTTTCACTGATCGATCGGACGGTAAATGCAGGGGGGAGAAGATAGCGCTTGAAAACGGGATTCCATATTTCAGTTATGATATCAGGGCTTTCCATCTTTTAAAAGCAATAAAAAGAACGGTTCTTACACCTGAAGGACTTGCCGCACGGAAAGAATACGACGGGGTCGTATTAAGGCTTGTTCGCGCATTTGATATCGATATTATCGCCCTCGGGGGATATATGAGTTATACAACATTGGAAGGGTGCATAAATGTTCATCCCGCCGATCTTTCAATTCTGACTTATGATGGAAAAAGAAAATATGTTGGAGATAATGCCGTTCTTGATGCCATATCAGAGGGGGAAAAAGAGCTTAGAGCTTCTACAATATTGACCGACCGAGGTGTTGATACGGGCCCTCTTTTAATGGTGTCGGATCCCGTTAAAGTAATTCTGCCTGAATCTCTGGAAATTTTGAAAAAGGACGGAAACACATTTCTTGAAATAGTGGATAAGCATCAGGAAAAACTCAAAGAGGTTGGAGACTGGAAGATATTTCCACATACCATTGAAATGATATCAAGGGGCCGTTTCGCACTGGATAGTAAAAATAACGTTTATGTAGATGGAAAACCTGTTTCCGGAGGATACAGAGTACAGGGAACTTGAATCTAAAATATATAAAAGCCAGATCTTATTAACAGACTTTTGGAGAAAGTTTGACAGGCTTTCAGATACCTTGCAATACCAGTTCTGAAATATCCTTGACCTTGAGAACATCCTCTTTCCCCATAGCCAGAATAGCATCGTCAAATAAAAGCATACAATAAGGGCACGCTACTGCCAGAACATCCGCATCCAAGTCAATTGCCTGAGCAACCTTTAGTTCTGAGAATCTTTCACCTGCAGGGGTCTCCATCCAGACCCTTCCTCCGCCCCCTCCGCAGCAGATAGAGTTCTGGCGATTGTCCGGAAACTCAATCAGTTCCACCCCGGGGATAGCCTGAAGGACCCGCCGCGGAGATTCATACTCATGGTTATGCCGTCCAAGGAAACAGGGATCATGATAGATAACCTTCGCCTTCACCCTTTTTGTGAGAGTCACTCTCCCGTCTCTGATTAATCTATCAAGTATCTGAGTATAATGTATCACTTCAAAATCAGCTCCAAGATCCGGATACTCATTCTTGAAAGTGTGGTAACAGTGCGGAGATGTGACGATAACCTTCCTCACGCCGGCAAATGCCTCGAGATTGCTCCTGGCCAGACTCATGAACATATCCTCATTACCCGCCTTGCGGACGCTCTCACCGCAGCATTTCTCCTTTTTGCCAAGTGCGCCGAAGCTGACCCCTGCTTGATTCAAGATTTTAACCAAAGAAACGGCCATCCTGCGAACCTTGGCGTCATAGGCCGGCACGCAGCAGGGAAAATAGAGATATTCCATTTCCGGCGTGAACTCCCCCACACCGCAGGATTTCATCCAGTTGTCACGCTTCTCAGCGGGCTCTCCCATAGGGTTACCCAGATATGAGATATTCTTAACGCTTAACCGCAGGGAATCGGGAACTTTTGCAACTCCCATCTCAACGATGACCCTGCGAAATCCCTTGAACACATCAATTATCTCCACACCTCTGGGACACCTGGACACACAGGCTCCGCAGGCAGCACATTGCCAGATATCCTCCTCGCTGAAATCAATAAATCCCAGCTGAGATTTTCGCATGATCTTTCGGACAGAGAAATCCTTCACAAGATTCCAGGGGCATGTGCCGGTGCAGGTGCCACACTGGTAGCACATTTTAAAAAGATGCCCTTCCTCTTCCTGCATCAGAATGACATCCCTTACTTCATTGTCGGGAGTCATCTTCATAATCTGCTTCCCATAAAAAGTCTCTCATCTCATAAACAACTTTCATTTGAAGACCTTCCACTATTGAGGTAATCTGTATTAATACTTTAAAGCGGTGATAAACCATCCTGTCGCCGGTAATAATTAAAAATATTTCTTACCGCGTCCTCAAGGCTATATTTCGGCTTCCATTTGAACTCCCCGAAAACCCCTCTCGTATCCAATTCCGGTTCCGGAGAGCCTCCCAGGGTAGCCTCTTCAGGGGATACGCCATCATTTATCGATACCCTGGCACCGGGATTTACATTGCACATAATCTCGACAAGCTGACGCATTGAACACTGGAACTCTACGGTGTTATATATCCTTCTTCCGGTTGCAGGATATTCACATACCTTTAGAATAAGATCAGATATATTTTCAATATAAGAGAAAGCCCTGATCTTATCGGCATCCGTCACAGCCAAAACCGTCGGGGTATCCAATGCCATATCTTTTAGGAAACGGGCGAAGACCCCACCTTTTCCAAGCGTTTTCCCAATACCAAGTGTAAAGCCCATCCTCAGGCAAATACTGTCCACTCCAAACTTGTTAAAATATAGTTTGGACATAAACTCGCCCAGCGCCTTTGTGGCTGCGTACATCGTATCAGGCATGTAAAGGGCATCATCATCCCCCAGCGGTTCCATGTAATACCGGCTGATCCCACCAAATACCTGCCCCGTGCTTGTCCAGACCACTTTTCGCAGACCAAATAATCTGGCAGCCTCAAGCATGTTATTAGTTCCAATTGCGTTTACCTGCAATGCGTATGAAGGATTAGTCTCGCTGCTTGAAGAGCCTGTTGCCGACAATAGACTGCTCAAATGGATAATAACATCAATATTATAATCCTTTATGATTTTAAACACATTCAAGGTGTTGCTTACATCTACGTTAATTATGACAGCTTCTTCCGCATTTTCCTTTCCAACTGTCTCCAGAAAAAGGGGGTTAACACCGGATCTTTGCATACAGACAACCTTTTTCCCTTCATTGAGAAGATCCCTGACCACATACGATCCAACAAAGCCTGTCCCACCCGTGACAAGATACGCCATAATGTTTAATCTCCTCCATATTAATCAACAAATTTTGAATATATCTGTTCTAATTTACTATAAAAGGATATCATAATCAAATGAGTTAATATCAGGTTTGATATTCCGAGAAAAAATTCGTATCTTGCTGACGCGACAGATCTAAAAAGAAATGGAATTTCAGCCTTGTCCGGTTAGGAAATTGCATAAAGATCGCGGTATGGGAAACTCTTTTTTCGGTCGAACTCGTTCCTGGCAAGTTTTACGCATAATGCCTTACGAGGCGGGCGGCGGGTCATCGCAGTTGTTATAATGAGGGATCAAGATGGAACGACCGGAGAAGGTTTCCGCCCGCTCTCCGAGCCGTAGGCCTGGCATGCTCCTTACGCGATTATCTCGCTTCCAAGGTTTTCGCCGATAAAAAGAGTTTCCCATACCGCGATTCCGGCGACCGGATATTGATTTCCTGTTATTTCATCGGTTTATTCACAGTCATCCGGTATTTTTATTCAATTGCAATTTCCTAACCGGACATTAGTGATGGAATTTAAAAATTAAGGGAGAGGCGCATGGAAGCAGAAAAAGACTGGGATGAGGAGATGGGCTGGGACAGGAACTATGCAAAAAAGGCCCTGATTTGCGACATTGAAACGGTTAAAGACCATATGCCCCGTCTGCTGAGGGGAAGAACCACGGAGAGTATTATTGAAGATGTAAGAAAGAATGGGACCGCCAAATCCCTTAATTCTCTCCGGGACACCGTGTTTACAGGTATCGGAATAAAAAGGGAAGAAAATGTATCGGCGCCCGTTAATATCATCAAGATCGGGTGCAATGGTTTCGTCACCATCTCGATCTTGCGGAACTATTGTCTGCTCCTTCAGGAGTTGGGGATAGAATATGGCTTTCTTTCCAAAGAATACTGCTGTCTTGCACCGGCATTGTATGGAGTGCTCATGAGAGGCCATGACAGAACCCTGGTAGACGAGAGCGCCCGTAAGATGATGAGCGGAAACGTTGCTCAGGCAAAAGTGCTGGGTGCGGGGAATATGGTAAATTTCTGTCTCTATTGCTACTGGAGGGCCAAATGGCTGCTGGGGGACTCTGATATGCCGCAGCTTTATGCATTTGATATTCTTAATTCACCGGAGTTGTGGGAAGGCAAATCCATGCGGCTTGATCAGAAGGTCGGATACCTCTCGATAGCGGGAGGTACTGCAGAAAGGCGATTAAGGGTATACATCCCTGAATATGTGCAGGAGAATATATTCAGCTTGCCCTGGCAGGACTACCGCGGTCTTCTTGACCGCATTGATGGATTACACGTTGTAGATATAATCAATGAGAATTACCCTCAGTTTGATGAGCTACTCTGGAAACAGTTGCGGGAGAATAATCTCGACACCCTGGTGGTTAACCACCCTCATGAGTATTCTCTCCTGAGGCATGCAGCTAAAAAGGAGTCTCCTCGCACAAAGATCGTGTTTCTATCTGACATACTGCTGCAATCTCTCGGGGTCACTCCATGGATGAATTAGTTTGGAGCCTAATTAAGGGTAAAAATATATCAGCGGACTGCCGGAAAATTTCCGGCAGTCCGCTCTCTATATCTCTTCCGACATTGCGCAGAGGGCCTGTAATATTTTGAATCTTTTATTGACCATCTGCTGGAGAATCTCCGTGTTCTCCTCATTAAGATGCTTAAACTTCCCTATCATCTGGGTAAGCTCCTGGATAGGTCTTGGTTTATTGATCTTCTGGGTAATGCGATAGACGCCGTCCTCAGCCTCCCAAAGAGGGAAATAGTTCGTTCTGACGGCGGCTCGGCAAACCTGGATCGACATATCCATGGGGATCCTCCAGCCCACAAGACATGGACAGAAGACATGGAGGTATACAAAACCCTCACGGGACTTTTCCTTGGCCTTGACAAGTTTCTTTGCCCAGTCCTCAAGATGACTGAGGGATGCGGTTGCCACGTATGGGATTTCATGCATGGACATTATCATCGGCATGTCTTTCCTGTTCGTGGTCTTTCCCTGGCTAATTTTACCCGCCGGAGTGGTGCTGGTTGAAGCGCCGAACGGTGTCCCGCTGCTCCTTTGCACGCCAGTATTCATATATCCCTCATTATCATAGCAGATATATATCATCCTCTCATTGCGTTCAGCTGCGCCGCTTATTGCCTGGAACCCGAGATCCTGTGCACCCCCATCACCCGTATAGCAAACCAGCGTTGCGTCAATTCCAGCTCTTTTATAATAACGGGAAACACCTGTCGCGCTTGAGGCAACACCGGTCATTACATTTGCGTAGTATGAATGCCTGTGCCATGGCTGGGTATTCTGGCCATGCAGCACGGGCGCTGAACATGATGGAGTTCCGAAAAATATAGCGTCCTTTCCCAGCACCTTGGAGATAAACCTTATATTAAGTTCCAGAGCACACCCTGAGCAATAGGCCACTCCGGGGGAAAATTGTTCTTCATTCTGGTAATATTCTGTTACTTTTGGTAATTTTTTCTTTTCTGTAGCCATTTTCAGCCCTCATCTATGCTATGGCAACCAGGTCACTTCCTGATAGGAGTTTCCTTTGGATGCGTTAAAGATATCATCGATCATTTTGCCGATATGATCCTTGGTTATATCCATATTAGCAAGCCCGTCTATAAAGCTTAACATCGGGATTATGCCTGTTCTTGGTGTCAAAGCCATGACTTCCATATACATCGGACCGCAATTCCAGCCAAACCCTATGCTCCTGTCTAGAACCCCGATGGCCTTTCTGCCCTTTAGGACCTCGGTCAAGCGCTCAACGGGGAAAGGCCTGAAGAGCCTCAGCTTGACCAGACCCACTTTTATTCCGGCATCTCTTTTTTCGTCAACTACCGTTCGCGCCGTACCCACGGCGCTCCCGGAGGTCACAAGAACAATGTCGGCATCCTCGGTACGGTACTCTTCTATCTGGCCCCAATACTCGCGCCCGAAGGCTTTCCCGAATTCGGAGTCTATTTCGTCTATCTTTGCCTTGACATTCTCCAGAGCCTGCATATGCCTCTTTCGCAATTCAACAAATCCCATTCCCATACCATGGCTTCCGCAACCCGTTCCCTTGCCCGGCAGCAATCTTGGTCTTGGCGGCTGGGACTTCAAGACCTCAAGAAATTTGTCCACTTCCGCTATGGCAGGGATATCAATCGCCTCTGCAAGATAGGAGAGATAGTATCCGTCATAGTTAACCATAACAGGCAACTGAATATCGTAATCCTCTGCCAGGCGAAAAGCCTGTATAGTCATATCAAGGATCTCCTGGACATTTTCAACAACAATCTGTATCCACCCGGAGTCCCTGGTGGATATCATATCCTGCTGCCCCGAATAGACCGAGTGTATGCCAGGGGGTTCACGGTTGACATTTATCATCACCACCGGCGCCCTGTAGCCGGACGTCTGAAGCAGGGTATCATACATATATACCAGACCATAGGAAGAGGTGGCGGTAAAGGCACGGCCTCCGGCTATGCTGGCACCACAAGCAACATTCATGGCAGAGTTCTCCCCTTCCGGCGCCACATATTCGCAATCCAGAATCCCATCCGCGTGAAACTGAGCCAGCTGTTCCACAACTTCGCTCTGGGGGGTGATAGGGAACGCGGCAACGACATCGGGCCGGCAGAGCATGGCCCCATATGCCGCAGCGGCATTTCCAGTTAATACCTTTATCTGTCTAGTAAGTTGATCAGTCATCGGCGTATTCTCCTTCAGGGGTCATTGTTATAGCTCCTTTAGGGCATTCCCTGGCGCAAATCCCACACCCCTTGCAATATTCAAGGTTCGCTTTATAGTGAATATTATCTTCATCCTGCACCATGCACTGCGGTGGGCAATAGATAACACATAATCCGCATGCGTTACATTTCTCCTTATCGACAACCGGTCGCGATGTCCTCCAGTCGCCCGTGTTTAGACAAAGCAATGTCCCCATACCATCTGACCAGCAGGACTGGGTTTTAAAAATGCTATCTTCCTCATTAATCAATCCCATGTCTGTACCTCCACTTCTTTAAAGCCTCTTTCCACGCTCCTAATATTCCTTTTCAGCATATCACCGCTAAGATAATCACCTAATCCTTTTATCACTGAATCCAGCGTAAGCCAACCTGTTGTAGCGGCAAGCGCCCCAATCAGGCACGTATTGGGAATATCCCTGCCGATCTCCTTTAAAGCAACCCCCGTAGCATTAACCACTCCTGCTTTTTTCAGGTTTTCACTTGGATGACCTTCAAGAGGTTTATGATAATTTAAAATCAATACCCCCTCAGGCTTCAATCCATCAAACAAATTCTTTATGCTCAAAAGGGTTGGATCAATAACCATAAGGCAATCGGGTGTGTAGATCTGTGTCTTTTCACGGACAGGTTTCTCGTCAAAGCGTGTGAAGGCCACAACCGGCATGCCCCGACGTTCAAAACCGTACATCGGAAAGGTCGCGACTTTCTTGCCTTCAGCAGCCATGGCAGACGCCATCATCTTGGCCGCCATGACGGCACCCTGCCCCCCTCGTCCATGGAATCTTATCTCCTTTGCAGACATTTGCACTCCTATCTTATTTTTATAATCCTGTTTATAATCCTATTGATGAAGAACATATCCGGCGTTCTTCATCGTTCAAACACGCCATAAAAATCCGGGACCAGCATACCCTGTTCACGTTCCAATAAATAATGTCATGCAGAATCCCGAATGCTTCAACTTATGATATAAAAACTTTCTATGTCAATGAAAAAATCCCTGTTCCTGTTAGTTCAGCATCTCCTTGATATCAACTATCTGCAATTCAAGCAATCTAAGACTGGATAAAATCCTTTCCACATTACGATCGATAGAGGGAATGCCACCTGAAATCTCTTTTAATTCCGCTGCAAGACCTTTAAGCGCAAGCACCTTCTCAGTCATTCCTTTGATATCATATTCCTGCATCACCTTTTTCCGTCCCCCTGTTTTTTTCGCAAATCCTGAAACCTTTTGCTCTTCCCCTCAAATCTGGGCAAACTGCCATATCCTTCAAATTCAATGTTATAATTAAGATTGGTCTTTAATCTCAGTTGTGAAGAGAGATTCCCCTTGATCTCATCCAGATTATTTTCGCACCCGGGCATCACTTCCACTTTAAGCAATATGCTGTCCGTATCACCCTTCCTGGAGACTATAATCTGATACTCATCACCTAACTGCTGTATTCCTCTTACTACCTCTTCGACCGCCGAAGGAGCGAACAATACACCTTTCACTTTTGTGATGTCATCCGTCCGTCCGATAATGCCGCCATCCAATCTCCTGAACGTCCGGCCGCATTCACATTCATCCTTGTTCCATTGAACTATATCTTTTGAATCAAATCTGATACATGGTAGCGCCATACGATCAAGAGGTGTCGCCACCATCCTGCCCTTCTTGCCCGGTTCCGTAATAGCTTCACCCGTATCGATGTCCTCAATTTCAAACAGGAAAAACGCCTCGTTCACATGCAGGCCGCTTTGACAATCACATTCAAAACCCCAATGGCCCAGTTCGGTGCTTCCCGCCTGATCATATACTTTTGCGCCCCAGGCATCCTCCATCCTTTTCCTGGAGGCCGGGATACTTCCGCCGGGTTCTCCCGCCACTGTAATTTTCTCAATATACAGATCCTTTGCCGGATCGATTCCCAGTTTATTTTTCGCGACACTTGCCATATTTAGTACATAACTTGGAGTCGCTGCCATGGCTGTGGCTTTCAACTCCTGCATCTTTAATATCCTTGCCTCGGTATTCAACACCCCTCCCGGAATAACTTCACAACCGAGCTTTTCAGCAGCATAGTGCGCCGTCCAGAAGGCGATAAATATATTGTAACCAAACGGCAGAAAAAATCGGTCGCTGCTTCGATAACCCTGGGCCCAGAGGATCTGGGCATATGTTTCCACTCCCCAATCCCAGTCCTGCCAGGTATCTCCCCAGTAAACAGGCTGACCCGTTGTACCGCTGGTCTGCCGGAAACAGGTTAGCTCCTCCGTTGGAACGCACAAAATCTCTCCAAAGGGATATGGTTCCTTTCCTTCTCCCTGTATGTCCCTCATCATTGATTTTTCAATCTTGGGAACCTTATGGACGTCTTCAAAGGATTTTATATCTCCTGGTTCGATACCGGCATCTCTATAAAATCCCTTATAAAATTTCGAATGCTCGTATGCCCAGCGAAAAATCCTTTTAAACTTCTTGAATTGAAGCTGTTGGAGTTTCTCTCGGGGCAGTGTCTCGATGATAGGATTCCAGTATTTTTGTTCATCCATCTCTTTATCCAAGACTTCATGGGTTGCAACTCAAAATTTTATAATAATTTTAAGGGCATTCCGGAATTTATCCGGCATGCCCTTAGCTAAAAGATTCAGATTTTATTTAATTTTTCTAACAGTTTATCCGCAAATCCTGGCATACCTTTAAAGCGCAAGTCCCATTTTGTGGCCATCCTGCATCGCATTGACAATAAAACCCGGTTCCCTGGCGCTTCCTATAAGATAGGTTTCGGATACAAGTCCCTTGAATTGATCTTCGATCTTCTGATTGGGGCCCCAGTCCTGAGTGGTCATGACATTCTTGCCCTTCATTATGTACTTGCGCCTGTCCGGAAGTGAAACCCAGAGTCCCTCTTTTGCGACTCTCTCGTATTTGACATTTGACCAGATGGACACGTTGTTCTGCCTCAACCACGGCCATAGATTTGCGAGGTCATCATCCGTCATATCCTTACCAAGCTCTGCCTCAGGACCGTCATGCACTATGGTGACTCTTTTACGGCGCTTGACTAAATATTCGGCCAGTTCGCAGCCGTGTAATTCACCTCCCATGACCACCACGCTTTTTCTCACCGGTATCCAGATCCTGGAAAGAATCTCCATCTGGGCGGGTGTAAAAAACCTGAGGAAGAATTTTAACATATTATGCATTATTGGAGTCGGGACAAATCTAAAAATATTATTGGATCCGGGAAGATCAATCTTCGTATGGGCGGCTCCTGCGGCTATAACAAGGGCATCAGGCTTCTCACTCTTGATTAATTCAGGGGTCACCTCCTTCTTAAGATATATCTTGACCCCCTGCTTTTTGAGCTGGGTCTCCATATATTTTACAAAAACCGTTAAATCATTTGTTTCCAGGTCCTTGATGACCGCGGCACAGGGGATCAGGCCCCCAAGAAAATGCCCTTTCTCATAGAGGGTCACTTCATGTCCCCGTTTTGACGCAACCCTGGCGGTCTCCATGCCGGCCGGCCCACCGCCCACCACCATGACCTTCTTTTTCTTTGTGATGGGATTAATCTTAAACTCCGGCCACAGCTCCTTGCCAAGGCTGGCGTTGACACGGCATTCCATCTTCTGATTCTTGTTACGACAGTGAAAGCACCAGAGGCATCCATTACACCACCGGATATCCTCCAGACGTCCTTCTATGACCTTATTGGGAAGTTCCGGATCAGCCAGCAACCTCCTGGTCATGCCCACGAAATCAATGCTGCCTTTTTGAAGATATTCCTCACCGGTAACAGGGTCAAGACGGCATGCGGTCCAGACCGGTATGTTCTTGACCCTCTTTTTAATAGCTTCCACAAACGGAACCGTCGCGCCTATTCCCCCTCGGCTCCAGTCCATTCCTTCCGGGAGGTCGTCCGGCGGCACGGGATACAGTATCCTGTCGGGCTGTAAAATCCCGTTCCGATGTCCGAACCTTTCACCGCGCACGTTAATTCCATCAGCCACTTCGGCTATCCTGACAGCCATCTCCACACCTTCCTCAATAGTAATCCCCAGGGGATGGTTGTACTCACGTGCATTAAACAAACAATGGACAGTGAAATTCTTGCCGCAGCGGCGTTTGGCCTCGGTTATGCAGTTGCGCAGAAAACGCGTCCTGTTTTCATAATTCTGGGCACCGTATTCATCTTCACGCCTGTTCCACACCCTTGATAAAAAGGTGGCGCCCTGGTGGCATGTCCCGTGGTTGATCTCACAGGCATCAAATCCTGCCTTGTATGCGCGCTCCGCCGCACTGGCCCATTTGTCTACCTGATCTTCTACCTCCTGCTTGGTATAGGCCCTGGGAGGATTGAAATCCGGCCCAGGAAGTTCATCTTCAGGAATAGCTGAAGCCGCGCAGGTGTCCCGTGTCTTTGGAAGAAGCCCCGTGGGGTTCCATGGCCCTGCGTGCTGAAACTGGACGGAGACAGGGCATCCATGTTTATGGACCCTTTCCGTTAATCTCGCAAAACCATCAATATATTTATCATCATCAAGGTGTAACTGAACTCCGCGTATCAGGTTGCCGTCCGCATCATAGTGGGCATGCTGAATTCCCAGTGGATATTCAGTCCCGCAGGATTCTACCACGAGAAAACCTACACCCCCTTTAGCCAGCCTCTCATAGTAGGTGATCATACGTTCGCCGCACGTCTGGTCATCTTCAACATATGATGTGCCGTTTGCAGTCTTCAGCATCCTGTTACGTGTCTTGATATGACCAATCATGCCCGGTTCAAGCAATTTCTCAAATCTTTGTGACATTTTTACCTCCCTGGGGTTAACCCCCTAACTTAATAATAAATCCTATAATACATGCTCCTCAACAAGTTTTGCCGCTTTGCTGAGGATGCCTGTTGAAATCTTGAACTTTTCCTGTTCGTCTGGGGCCAAATTGAATTCCTTTATTCCCATGACGCCTTCACGACCAAGCATGACCGGCACTGACATGCTGAATCCCTTTTGTCCATATTCTCCGTCCACCACAACAGAACATGGCATCAGGGCACCTGTATTCTCAACAATAGCGCGTACCATCTTCTCAAAGCCAATGGCACAACTCCAGCCAGCCGTTCGTCCCGCTTGCAGTTCCTCAAAACGCTTCAGGATAAGAGGAACCTCAGCGTATATACTCCTTTTAATATCTTCACTGACTTCAACCGGCTTGCCGTCAATCTTAACGGTACTGAACATCAATACCTGGCTGGTGCCGTGCTCACCTATGCAATAACCATCCACCTGTTTCATTTTGACGTTATACGCATTTGCGATATATTCCCTGAAACGGAATGTATCATTGATCGAGTAACCAATGACCTTCTTCCGATCAAAACCGCTCGCGAGGTACATGGCGTAGTTCATTGGATCAGCGGGGTTGGTGGCGGTCATTATAATAGCCTCAGGAGAATATTTTTTGATCTTCTGGGCAATATCTTTGATGAGAACGGCGTTTTTAGGAAGCAATTCCATACGGTCTTTTATCAGGCCCTGAGGAACCCCGGCCGCATTAATGACAATATCCGTACCCGGTAAATCCTCATAACTACCGGCGCGGACAAGGACATCCTTTCCGGCCATTACGGTCCTCATGTCCATGGCATGCTGCTTGGCCAGATTCTCCTTATAATCTATCAGTACAAATTCATCCGCCAGTTTTTGTGCGGCAAGATAAAAAGCGGCTGGTGATCCAACACTGCCTCCCGCACCGATGATGGTTATTTTCATTTGGCAACTCCTTATTCTAGAGATTTCTATTGAAGATATGCTGCATTAAGTATCCGGTACCCCAATTATCATCATAGTTTTTAATTGTCAACAAGTATTTCACCATAAAATAACTGTTGTTTCTTCCAGCCGTTATTAGGCATAATTACTTAATAAAAATAGGGATTTAAGGCATTAGGACTCTGGAATATTTTCAATTCCAGCGTGAATTATATTCGAGGGATATTTATCTTGACAATTTTGGCATATAATATATCTTACAAGGAATTGAGGTACCGTATTCTAAATGCACTTAATCGTTTAATGACCTATGTGGTGCATCTTGCCATAATTGAACAATTGAGGTAATTTTTCATTATATATATTGCTTAACTTGGAATCTATAATGCCTAAAAAGATTAAATCAAAAATTAGGATTGAACAACCTGTCCCCATGCGGAAGCAGGTCTATCTATATCTAAGGGGTAAAATTCTCGACCAGTCTATCAGGCCATCAAGCAGATTAGTAGAGGCTCGTATAGCAAAGGATATTGGAATATCCAGGACTCCTGTCAGAGAGGCCCTGCACCTGCTTGAAAAGGATGGATTTGTCGAAGCTATTCCAAGAGTGGGTTACAGAGTTAAAAAATTGGATTGGGAAGAATTGAATGAGATTTTCGAAATAAGAAGGGTAAACGAAAAACTGGCCTGCTTTTGGGCGCTGGACCGTATAGAGGAAAAAATTTTAAAAAAGCTGGAAAAGAATATAGAGAAAACTGAACTGGCTATAGAAAAGGGGGCCCCGGAGGAGTTTCTTGCTTTTGATGAAGAATTTCATGAGATACTTGTAAGCTCCGCGGGGAGTAAAAACCTGTTTGAATTATGCCAGCAATTAAGACGCCTTATGCTCAGATACAGGGCCGCCAGCATAAAAACCGCATCAGCTGTAAAGACAGCTTTGAAGGAACACAGAATGATTCTTGAATGTCTGAAGAATAAGGATAAAAACTGTCTTGAACAAGCCCTGAACGATCACCTGAACCATTCGAAAGATAACATCCGAAGCGCGGTACTGACTGACATTCCAATTAATAGATAATACCCAATCGTCAAACCTGACATTCCAGAAATTCAATCTATTGTGCCGATGCTACTCCTATCTGAATTTCGCAAGAGATCATCTGGCGCAGGTGTCTGAGAAAAACATACAGGTATGATTTACTATACATAAGCGGAACGGTATGATATAATTATGTTCACTTTACTTTACATTTTATGGAAGGATCCCCCATGAACGACAAGACAATACCCCACGAAATGTCTCTGATATGTTTCAGGGAGATATCCACTTGGGTCAACAGTGTACTTGACCTTGACCAACTGCTGGAACTCATCATCGATACGGCCACGCGAATGATGGAAGCCAAGGCAAGTTCCTTGCTGCTTCTTGATGAAAAAATGAATAAGCTATACTTCAAAGTGGCGACAGGGCCTAAAAAGGATGAAATCAGACAATTTGATGTGAATATGGGTGAAGGGATTGCGGGTTATGTGGCGGAAACCGGGGAGCCGCTGCTGATCCCTGATGTGAAGAAGGAACCCAGATGGGACAAACGGATCAGCGAATATATTGGATTTCAGACCAACTCTATCGCATGCGTTCCGATGAAACTGAATAACAAGATAATTGGAGTAGTCGAAATAATAGACAAAGAGGACGGTACCCCGATAAAGGACGATGACATGAAGATTCTCACCGTCTTTGCTGAAGTCTCATCACTTGCAATAAGCAACGCCAGAAAAATCGACCAGGTCAAGCGGGAAAATAAGGATCTCAAGGAAGAGCTTGGAAGCAGGTATGAGATCATCGGTGAAAGTCTAAGCCTGAAGAAAGTTCTATCTGATGCCTTTAAGGTGGCGAACGCGAAAACAAGCACTCTTATACTGGGGGAAAGCGGAACAGGTAAGGAGCTCCTTGCCAGATTGATCCACCGGGCGGGCCCGAGAAAAACAGAGCCGATGATAGTTATCAATTGTGCTGCCCTTCCCGAGACCCTGCTTGAAGCCGAACTCTTCGGACACGAAAAAGGGGCCTTCACCGGCGCGACAACCAGGAAGACAGGGAAATTTGAAATTGCGGACAGGGGAACTATTTTTCTTGACGAAATAGGAGAGATGTCCCCCGGCATGCAGGCTAAACTCTTGCGGGTATTACAGGAGGGAATGTTCTACCGTATCGGTGGAATCTCACCCATAGCCGTCGACGTAAGAATCATCTCCGCCACCAACAGGGACATCGTTAAAGAAGTGGCTGAAGGAAGATTTCGTGAGGACCTCTTTTACAGACTCAATGTCGTTCAACTACAAATGCCTCCATTAAGAGAAAGAAAAGATGACATTCCCATACTTGCGCAATATTATCTGAACCTTTTCAAACAGGAGACCGGCCTGTACGATCTTAAGATATCAGTTAACGCAATGAAAAAAATGCTGGAATATGACTGGCCGGGAAACGTGCGTGAGCTTAGAAACGCTATCGAACGGGCTGTTGTCATGGGAAATGATCGGGAAATACTACCAGGTGATCTTCCCATTTCAGGTATCAAAAAAGAACATTCAGGCATGGAACTGGGGCTGACACTTAAGGAGGCAATCGAGATTTTCAAAAAGGAATTTATAAAACTGAATCTGGAAAATGCCGGAGGGAACAGGAGCAAAGCTGCAAAAGTAATGGATATTCAAAGGACATATCTATCTCGCCTTATTAGCCAGTACGATTTATAATGACTGCCTGGTGCGTGCCTGTAACTAATCTAAAATTAACCCCGGATCCATCAGCGGCTGCCTGATACGGAAACGGGGTTAATTCATTTCCGGATAAATCTGACTTTTTCCTCTGGAGGACACCCTTAATGTTTTATGGCTGGTATATTGTAGGCGCCTGCGTAGTGATATCAATGTACTTCAGCGGGACTATCCATATAGGATTTACGACAATTGTCGAACCCATTGCCCGTGAAATGGGATGGACCTACACCCAGATCTCTCTTGCTGTTTCAATGCGAGGCCTTGAAACCGGCCTTCTGGTGCCTGTTGCCGGATTTATTATAGACAGATGGGGACCCAGGAGTCTGCTTTTCGGTGGATCGTTCTTTACCGGCATAGGATTGTTGTTGCTGAGCCGGGTCCATTCGTTAACCATGTTTTATGTATCTTTCGCGATAATATGTATTGGTATGAGCGCTCTTCCAAGCGGACTTTTGATGTCAGCGGTCGCAAACTGGTTCAGAAAACACGAAAGTCTGGCCATGGGAATCACTGCCAGCGGAGTATCCCTCGGCGGTATCTTAATTCCGTTTGTCACGGCAATTGTCGATAATTACGGGTGGCGCCATTCAGTGTTTATCATAGGTCTGGGAGCATGGCTGATTCCCATGCCCCTTTCTCTTATGCTCCGTCACAAACCCGAAAAATACGGTTATCTCCCTGATGGCGACAGTCTGCCGGACACAGAGAATAAAAAGAATCCGGTGTCTGAAAAAAGACTCATGCCGCACATGAACACTAAACAGGCCATGTCAACTTTTTCCTTCTGGATCCTCTCCCTTGGTTGCCTCGGGATTATGATGACCACAAACGCGGTCCTGACACACATAATGCCCTTTTTCAGCACTATAGGGGTTGAAAGGTCCCTGTCCCGATTTATCATCAGCGCTGTGCCAATCATTGGAATTATAGGCAGGGTGGGTTTCGGCTGGATCGGGGACAGGATTGATAAAGTGAAAATAGCCACACTCGCGCTTTCTCTGAACTCACTGGGTGTCTGGATACTTTTTTTTATTACAGGGGATCGTTTATGGCTGTCGATATTTTTTATTGTTCTTTTTGGTATAGGGTGGGGAGGTTTCGTACCCATGCAGTCAGGACTGGTAATCAAATTTTTTGGAAGAGATCACATGGGAACGATCATCGGGTTTATCAATAGTATTATGATGGTCGGGATGATGACCGGCGCTCCCCTTACAGGATGGATATACGATATGCGGGGGTCCTACAAGGCGGCATGGTTTATTATGGGCTCCATGCTGGCAATAATAACAATCATCTTTTTTGCGGCATTACGCCGATTCGATAAAAAAGAGGTTTTATAGACACACTTGCATGAAACTTCACTTTTCATGTGTGGATTCTGCGGTCATGCCGCAGAATGACAAAATCTTTCTTTTCACCTGTCATTCCCCGGCTC
>JAFGDF010000022.1 GCA_016932235.1 Deltaproteobacteria bacterium
ATCTTCCAGTTCCAGGGGCGCGACTCCGCCTTTGTTTCTTAAAGGAGCGAGGGCGCGTATTTTATCTGTTTCCGATTGCCTTATCTGATCACCATCAAACAAGGGCGGCTTAAGATCCGGGATCAGATCCCTGACATGGTCCCCTATTATGAGACCCCAGACAATAGCCTTGCTGCCGTTATCGCCAAGACCGCAACTCGCATCGCCCGCAACGAACAGGTTCTTAATTGATGATTCAGCCCTCTCATTCACTGGCAGGATGCCGCCATGAGTTATCCCGCCGAGAAAGGGCCTTACCTCTATGGGAGCGCCTTCTCCCATGCCGCCTGCGAGTTTGTGGAGTTTGAGCGCCCTGGGATACTCGGTCGCCGCCGTGAAATAACAGCCGACGACCGCTTCATTAATTGCGGAGCCCCTGTCGAATGTAATGACATCTCTTTCAATAGGAGTATCCTCCATATTTTGTGATAGGACGGACCACATATCCATATATTCTCCCTTCGAATTTTTCAGGTCCCAATACCATCCGCCGCCTGCCCCGCTGGTCGTGCAGGCGCCCGCAGCGACGATGCGAATATAGATGAATTCCAGGTTGCTGAGCTTGGCGCCGGCCCTGTATGCCGCGGCCACACCGCCGCCGTGATTCCCAGTGCAGCTGCGGCTATAGAACAGATTATTGGGAAACGGAGCGTAGGGGTAGAGATATATCCGTCGTATCCCGCCCGTTGACATGAGAACGGCCTTGGATTTAAAGACCAGGAATTTGCCCGTCCGTGTATTCACGGCAGTGGCGCCGATAACCGTACCGTCTTTTACTATAAGCCCTGTTAGAAGTGTCCTGCTGAATATCCTGGCCCCGCTTTTTAAAACGGCACTGGCCAGTTTCTCTTTGAGATCAGTGCCTCTGTAAAGTATCCAGTCAGCTTCAATATTGCCGTTAGCATCAGGCATAGGTTGATGCCAGTGCGGCAATCCCGGCACCGTTCTTTCTTGCCTTATTTTAATTGTGCCGTCGTCTTCATGTATCTTAACCCCGATTTCATTAAGGGCTGAAAACGCCCTGCCATAGTTCCTTGCCGCATTCACGGCTAATTTCCAACTGGTCACACCGCCGCGTATCTTGCAGGGGCCCATTGCTTTGGGACGCGTCAGATCCTTTGCCGAAGGAAAACCCTTAGGCAAAGGATGCTGGATCATGTTTTTATAGTACTCCGGCCGCCAGTCGGAATGATCGTCCACGCCGATAGAATCCCCGCCATATTTGATTGAAGCCCTTTCCATAACGGCGACATCGATATTGCCTTTCCTTCTTGCCCTGATTGCAGCCATGCAACCGGCGAGGCCGGCTCCAATGATTAAAAAGTCTGTTTCAATAATTTCATCAGCTATTTGCTCCAGTCTTAAAGTCATTGTTATCTATCCTCCTCAATTGTCAGTTCCTTTAAGGTGTTCTGAAAATCCTGCACAGGAACGCTGACACAATAAAATGAGTACATCTTTTGCAGGTCATCATAGGAAATTCTGGGAGCATCATAAAAAAATAGCCGGAAGCAGAACCCGGAACAGAAATGGTGTTTTTCACCCTTGAGAACCTTTATGACCGGCTCGTCCTTAACAGGCCTGCCGCAATATTCGCAGTCTTGTGTTTGGCTCATTGCCGTCTCCTATTCTATAAATATAATTGCATTATTATCTTCATTTCCCTTCCTCCATAACTTTCACCGCATTGTATTGGGGAGAAAAAGAGATATCCGCGGAAAAATAACCAATAAAGTCAATAAAATTAACATTGTTAGAACGAACGGGATAATATCCCTGGCGATATCCCCGAAAGGCACCCCGGTTACTCCCTGAACCACGTAAAGGTTTATAGCTACCGGAGGGGTAATAAGGGCGATTTCTGCCAGGACGCATACGAGTAAACAAAACCATACCAGATCAAATCCGAGGCTGGCTATTATCGGAGAGATCGTGGGCAAGGTCAACAATACTACAGCCAGGACGTCCATGAAAATGCCCAGGATGAAATACATAAATATTACCAGGATTAAAATAACATAGCGATGCACTTCCAACGAAGATATCCAGTTGGTCAGAAAAGACGACATACCGCTTACCGAAAGTACCGTATTAAATATCATTGACCCAATTATCAAAGTAAAAACGTAGGAGGTGATTTTCGCCGAAGTTAGCAGGGCATCTTTGAGCCCGGATCTGGTAAGCTTTCGTTTGAGTAAGGCAACCACAAACGCTCCGGCTGCGCCTATTGCGCCGGCTTCCGATGGGGCAAAAACCCCCATGTATAAACCACCGATAATCAGGAGGAAGAGTCCCACGATGCCCCAAACACCCCTTAAAGAAACAAACTTTTCTCTCCATGAAAATGCTTCTTCTTGAAACCGCAAAAAAAGAAATCGATTAACTGCACCATTTTTCTAATCAGATAATCAATTTTTCAGCAATGGCCTTTTGTATAGCTTTGCTGCGGTTTGGAAACATCTTGGTTTTAACAAGAGCCTCGATTTATTTTAAAGTGTTGTCATAAATTGTGATTGCACTTTTTAGGCTGCCAATTTTATCACCTCCGGTATGATCATATATTTCAAATAACGATAATTCATTTTGGTACCACCAGTTCATACCCTGACAAGGTCAGTTTGGCCGGCGTTTTCATGTTGTTTATATTACCGGGCATGTTGGCCAGTGGGTACCACACGGCCGTACACAAAGTCAGAAGAATAATACTGATGATGGCCCTGAAAAAAAGAACTTTAAATGCTTCCCACTGCGTGAAATAGCCGAAGCCGTATGCTATAAGGGTCGGCGGGCATCCGATGACCAGCAGGACAAAGGTCGTTGCCAGGGGCACGGACATGGCAATAGGCACCACAGGGGTGCCTGCCATATCCGCCATGGGCACTACGACTGGAACCAGAAGCGATGTGGCCGCCGCGTTGGCCATAAAGCTGGTTATAAATGCGCTGAGCCAGGAGGCGCCGGCGGCGACCACCGGCCATGGCGAATTGGTAAACATGGGGAAAATCTGAGTAGCGATCCATTTGCCGGCGCCGGTATCCAGCATGGCCACCCCGAGGGAGAACCCCGCCCCAAAAACCATGATGGGATTCCAGGGATACTCATCCAGGCAGCGTTTCCAACTGACGACGTCGAAGACCATGCAGATGACAATAAAGAGCCCGCCGACGACCGTAATGTGAATTTTGGTCAGGTCCGTCAAAAACCATAGAACGAATGCCACTCCCAAAGCCCATGAAAGTATTTTTTCGTTCTTGGTCATGGGCGGCATTTTTGCTATAGCCATTTCCGCCGGCATTTCCTTGACCTTCGGGGGATATATGATCCAGACCGCCAGCCATGTACCTATGCCCAGAACCATGGAGGGAACAAATTGATACCACATGTATTCCATAAAACCAATATTATAGCCGGTAATAACCCCGAGTAATTCAGCCGACGCCGGGGACCGGCCGCTGCCGAGGAAAGTGGCCCCGCCACCGCAGGCCGCACTCAGCGGGATCATGAACATAAAATGTTTGGTAAAACTATTGGACTTGTCGGCCGTCAACCCCATTTTCAGGAATAGGGGCATCATGGCGTAGAGCAGAATAATGGTGATAGTGGCGTCATGTGTCCACGCCGCCAAAAAGGTGGCGCCCATGCAGAGGGTAAAACTGAGTCGCTTGACTTTGGTCCCGCCAATTTTCAGAATATAGGAAATCAGTCGACTGGGTATCGTGGTCTGCCCCAGGATTACCCCGAGCATAATAATGAAAAAAACAAAAACGACATTGCGGTTGGCAAATGGTTCCCAGGCTGCTTTGGAGGATTGAATATTGAAAAGGATCATCCCGCAGCCCGCCAGAATGGCCGTGACGCCGATCGGTATGGCCTCGGACGTCCATAGAATAATAATGGTTATCAAAAGAGCGAGAAACCGATGCCCCCGTGGAGTCAGCCCTTCCGGTGTGGGCAGCAACCAGATCAAAATACCAACGGCAACGGATATGCCGATCCATTTGAGAGCGAATTTTTGGTTTTTTTCCGCCTTTCCCTCAGCTTCGACTTTAGCGATAGTAATATCTGTAGTCATCAAAACCTCCTGTTAATTCCTCTATATGATCTGCCTGATCATTGCAGGATGATCCGGGCCATTTCAAAAAACAAATCCTGTTCCCTAACGATGCCTATGACTTTATTGCCTTCACTTACAATGAGACGCCGTTTCTGAGTCTTAAACATGATGTCCGCCACCTGAATCAGGTTGGTGTTCCCTTCGATCATGGGGGGCGGTTCGGACATGAGTTCGCCGACTTTTTTATCGGCCAGGATGTCCATCTGGATTGAAAAGAGGCCTTCCCAACCGCCCCAATACAGCGATGAGAAGCGAATGCTTTCACTCATATCAGGCCGGGAGGCGGAAAGATAGGCCGGTCGGACACCCTTGATCAGATCCATAATACTCAGTATGCCGGCAAGATTTCGGTTCTGGTCGAAAATGAGCAGGGAACGGTGCCCGGTCTCCATGACTCGGCTGCTTGAAACCAGTGACTTGAAAGAATCCATCAATTTCTGTATAGCTTCCCGAACACTAGTGTCCACCGACACCGAGGTGTAATCAGCGATGCCGATCATGATATCCCGGGCTTTTTTCTCCACACTATCGGCGCTCCGATTTTTGGCGGCATAGGCCTCATGGATTTTTGCGGCCAATAGATCTATGTCGCATGGCTTGGTCAGGTAATCAAAGGCGGCCCGCTCGCGCGAGCTAAGGGCCGACTCGATCGTGCCATGGCCTGTGAGCATGATCACCTGGGTTTCAGGGTCGATTTTTTTGATCTCGGACAGGGTCGCATGTCCGTCCATGCCTTCCATCTTGACATCCAGAACGACGACATCCTGGGGTGTTGTTTTAATCAGTTGCAGCGCTTCTTGACCACTGGCGGCAATGGTGGTTTCAAAGCCCTTTTTCTCCAACAATTTCGATGTGGTGTCGCGAAACCGCGCTTCATCGTCCACCATCATCACTCTTATCTTCTCAGCCATGGTATATCTTCTCCTTATTATTGTATAAAATTTATCTTTTAAGTCACCGGGTCCCCTTAATTTTTATTCGCTCTTTTCGGCCTCTCTGAGAATATCCCCAGGAACTTTCATGAATTTTCATGATTGGGGCGTACGGATTTTTTCTTCCAGCCGCTGCCGTTTTTGAAAGGCCTCTTCCGCCTTGGCGGTCAGTTCATCAATGCCGGTCGGCTTCATCAGATAATCCGTAGCCCCTGATTTTAATTCTTCAATAGCGGATTCAACCATGGCGTGTCCGGTTAACATGATGACTTCGACGATCGGAAAACGGCTTTTAATTTCCTTAAGCACGGCAATGCCGTCCATACCAGGCATTTTAACATCCATGATAACCACATGGATGTTCTTTTGCTGCAAAATATCCAGAGCTTCCTGGCCGCTTGTGGCCGTAATGACTTCAATATCTTTTTTGGCGAGCAACTTCTGGGTGGTGATAAGAAATCGTTTTTCGTCGTCGACCAGCATCATTTTCATCTTTTCCATTTTTCCCCCGATAAGAACTATTCCCGTCTAAAAAGATTTTCACTGAAACTTACACGGCCATCTATAATTGCCTGGAGGGAATATTAACTGTAAAAGTCGTTCCATGGCCTTGTTCGCTGCTGACGTGCATGGATCCGCCCATATTGTTGATAATGCCGTAACATACCGAGAGACCCAGACCTGTTCCCTTGCCCACCGGTTTGGTTGTAAAAAAAGGAGAAAATATTTTCTTTAGATTTTCAGGGCTGATCCCGCAGCCGTTATCCCGAACCTGAATACGGATGATGCCGTTGTCCGACAAAAGTATTTCTACTGAAATATTACCTCCATGGCCCCCATGCCGTTCGATCACGGCATCGATGGCGTTGTTGAAAAGATTAATAAAGACTTGCTGCAACTGGGCCGGATCGACGTGAACATAAAGCGGTTCATCCTGAATTTGTTGCGTCAGGGCAATCCCATTCACCTTTGCTTTGTTGGAAACCATGGCGATGACTTCAGGAATAAAATTGTTCAAATCAACGTTTTGATGCTTGGTTTCGGTTTTGTGGCCGAACTTGAGGATCGCTCCGGTAATTTCGGCGCATCGGGATATCTGCAGATTAATCTGCTGAAAGGAATCTTCAATTTCGGAAAGGGTTTCAGATTCTCTCAGATCACCTTTTTGCTTGATTTCCGCCATCAGCATTTCAATCAGAGTCTGCTCGTATTTAATGATCTGGAGGGGGTTGTTGATTTCATGTGCAAAACCGGCGGCCATTTCTCCCAGTTCGGCCAGCCGGCTGGCCCGAATTAGCTGCTCGCCCAACAGGTCTTTCTCAGCATCCAGCTGCTGCATGCGTCTGACAATACGGTTTGTTAAAAAAAATGCCACTGCTAAGATAAGGATGCCGCCGATCACTGAAATGATAACAATCAAATAGGTGGCGGCCCGAAGCGATTGAAAAGCATCCGACTTTTCCTGCCGGACCACCAGCTGCCACTGCCTGTCTTTCAGCCATGTGGTGACATACAGGCACTGGCCGTTGCCGCTGCTCTTGGCGATAAAAGTTTTAGCACCCTCATGGTAGGTAAGGTGCGGCAAATATTCCTTATCCAGCTCCATCAGGTTCCCACCGGATCGTCGTTCCGTTTGCAGATGCCCCGTCTTGTTGAGAATATAGGCTTCACCGGTGGAGCCGATTCGTATTTTTTTAACCAGCTCATTGAACATCAACGTATCAATTGTGGCGCGAATCACCCATTTACGGTCGTTTTCTTCGCGGGCGAGAGCAATGATAAAATGAGGCACTTTGCGGTAACCCAGAAAAATATCGCTTATGTAATAACCATGCTTCATGACATTTTGGAACCATTCAGTATGGCTATAAATTTTTCCTTTAAGTTCGTAAGGTCCATGATAGGCAATGTGAATTCCCAACTCATCAAAAATCCCCAAATCTACAAAGGCATTCGACTGGGTTTGAAGTAATCGAAAGACTTTAATCAGCGTATGGGATCGACCCAGTTCTTCAAATGCATAAGCTTGTTGTACAAACTCCAGGTCGGCTTTGCGCTCATTTAGAAAGGATTCGATCATTTGGCGGTGATCGTCGACAATCCGCTTCATGCTGGAAGTCGTGCTGGTTTCCAGTGAATTTGCAAAGTAATAATAGCCGGTGCTTAAAATCAGGATAAAGGGAATGAAAGGCACGGCTATCATGCACGTGAGGATAATCTTTCGAACCCTGTTATAATAAACAGACTCCAAATAATTGCCTTTTGATTGAAAGTTTCATGTTTTGTTTCAAGAAGCCTGTCTTTATAAAAAGCAATCTCCATGCCAGTTCAGAATCTATCGAAAATTCAGCCAACTATCTGTAATAATTTGCAATACTTGTTAAACCGGCAGAGATCGATAATCCCTAAGGTCATGGACTGTCGATATTTTTTACATACTGCAAAGACTTTAGCCCTTGATGCGGATCATCCCGTCCGGAGCGTCTCTTTTTTCGGCCACGTCCTTTTTTTGCCGGCGCCTTCAATTTTGTTAAGCAAACCATCCGAGCGGTTTTGCCATGGACCCGATAAAGTCGGCTTCATCATCATTTGATAAGAACTCCCTTTTACGGGAGCCAGGTTATTAAAATTTGCCTTTGTGTATGAATATCATTGATGCCAAATAATATTGTATCGGACGGTCTTCGTCAAGTTTTATTCTTTTAGTTTTGAAACATGGCAGACCTCCATATCAGGTCGTGCTCGCGCTAAGGGATATCCGAATAAACAGAGAAGGCGAAGGCATTTTCGAGGGCTATCAATGAATCAAGAACCCCATTGCTTAAATGAAGTCAACGAGCCCGGCGAGGCAGGAATAAATTCATGACCAGGCCAAAAAAAGACAGGCCGACAATGATGACGAAAGCCAGATAATACTTCCACCGCCAAAGTTGCCAAAAATATTGGTCACAGTAATAGCCGTTAGAATCAAGGCTGCGTTGGTGGGGGAAATGCCGACATTGGTAGCATGAGGGACGATGTGGACCAGCATATCCTGCTGAGAAAAATAAGCCGAGAAAAGGATCAAACCAAGGCACCAGAAAGGCCAGCTCCGGACCGCTTCCTGAAGGCTTATCTCCTTCTCAGGCACCCTTGTTTCCGGTTGAGCAGATAATTTTGAAAGGTTCCTTTTTGCCCGGTTTGCGGCAAGTGCCGGCCTTTCGTCCTCCAGTAGCTGTTCTTTCCCGGAGTGATGAAGACATCCGGCCGCAACAGAGGTAATCAATAAAGCCAAGCAGCCTATGACTATATAAGAAATACTCCAGCCGTAGCGGCCAATAAGAATTGTGGCTAAAGGCGGCGCGAAGGCGTTGCCAACGGGGGCCCCGGCCATAGCGATACCACTCATAAGCCCCCGCTATTTTTAATACCATTTGGCAACTAAAGAGCTGGCCGGGACCAAATTCGCCATTCCCGCCCCCACCAGGATCCCGTAATAAAAATAGATCTGCCAGAGAGAGGTAATCTGTGAGAGCAGGATAAAGGCTATCCCTTCAAGCACCCCGCAGATTAGGATAATTAAGCGAGGGTTGAACCGGTCCCCCATTCTGCCGGCAATAAAACCTCCCAGACCGCCGACAATAGTTGCCAGGGAAAAGGCCCCGGACGTTTCAGCCCTCGCCCAGTCGAACTCCGAAGAGACCGGCTTGAAGAAGACACCGAAGCTGGATATCACAACACCCGAGGTTAGTACGGCTAGAAAAGCGCCTAAAATCACGGCATAATTATCAAAAAACGATACCTTGCCCTCGGGTGTGGATAAGTATTTGCTCTCAGTCACAGTTCTTCAACACTCAAATGGTTCTAATATGAAAGTTCTTGAAATTCAGCGCATTACGCGATCAAGCATATGGAGGAACGATTTTATCAATTATGGCACTGTGGAATAGCCTCCGTCAACGGGCAACGCAATACCCGTGATAAAATCAGACGCCGGGCTTGACAGGAAAACGGCCGCGCCGGCAATGTCCTCGGGTTCACCCCAGCGTCCAGATGGTGTCCTTGAAATTACCGCCTGCTCTATATCAGGCCTGGCCCTCTTTGCCCCGGCAGAAAGGTCCGTATTTATCCATCCCGGCACAATAGCATTAACCTGGATATTCTCAACCGCCCAGGCAATAGCGAGGCTTTTCGTAAATTGAACAACGCCGCCCTTGCTTGCAGCGTAAGCCGGCATGTTGGGGGAGCCGAAGATTGAATAAAGAGAACCGATATTAATTATCTTTCCTTTCTTCCTTTTTTTCATAACAGGGAAAACAGCCTTTGAACACATAAAAACAGCACGCAGGTTTATATTAATATTCCGATCCCATTCTTCGATAGACATTTCCTGGGGTAGTTTGCGGATTCCGATACCGGCGTTATTTACGAGTATGTCAACCGTCCCGAATGTTGATATTGTCCGGTTCACCATTTCTTCCACCTGATCTTCTCTCTGGACATCTGTTTCCACTTCAAGCACGCGGACTTTAAATCCTCTTCTGATCTCTTCTGCCGTCGAAATCATTTTTTCATTATCAATCTCCCCTATGACAATATCCGCCCCTGCCGCAGCAAGCCCGGCCGCTATCCCCTTTCCGATTCCGCCCCCGCTTCCGGTTACAATCGCTGTTTTACCCTCCAGACTGAACATCTCATTCAATGATCTTAACATCGCTACAAATCCTCCTCATTCGATTGTCGGAATCGCGTTACGGGCGAATCTTTGTTCGATTTCCAAGCCGGGCGATAGCGCCCAAAAATGGAATAGTCGGACAGCCGCGTGTATCCCGCCTGGCACGCATAATTTATCATTTGACATACAAAAAAGAATCTGCTAAGCAGTCAAAGCCTTGTGAATTTATTGACAAGGATGGATCCTAGCATATTACAGGTATCTTTTTTACTTTTATTTTATTTCCACGGAATATGTCCGGTAATCAATAATACTCAATAAATAGAAAGAAGGAGAAGAACAATGATTAAACCCCATGGTTCCCAAACCCTGAATCCTTTGTATGTGGAGGATGACGCTAAACGCGTTCAGCTTCTCAAGGAAGCTGAAGCACTCCCGTCAATCGTTATCTGTTCAGCAGCGGCTGGAAATGCCGTTATGCTCGGGAGCGGATATTTCAACCCCTTGACGGGTTACATGAATAAAGCCGATGCCGTATCCGTCGCAAAAGATATGCGGATGACAAACGGTCAGTTCTGGCCCACACCGGTTTTAAACATGGTAGAAGATGCTTCTGCGATCAAAAATTCAAAACGCATCGCATTAAGGGATCCGAATGTTAAGGGGAATCCTGTTCTGGCGATCCAAGATATTGAAGCGATTGAGGAATATACGGACGATGAGATGAAAATGATGACGGAAAACGTTTTCCGCACAACGGATACTGAACATCCGGGCGTAAAGGCCTTTAACTCCGTCGGAAAGATTGGTATCGCCGGTCCGATACAGGTGCTCAATTATTCCTATTTTATCAAAGATTTTCCGGATACGTTTCGCACCGCAGTCCAGATCAGGGATGAAATCAAGAAAAGAGGATGGGAAAAAGTTGTAGCTTTCCAGACCCGTAACCCCATGCACAGGGCCCATGAAGACCTTGTAAAAATGGCTATGGAGGCTGTTAACGCCGACGGAGCTGTCATTCATATGCTTCTCGGTAAACTGAAACCGGGAGATATACCTGCTGACGTCAGGGACGCTGCAATACGCAAGATGGTGGAGCTCTATTTTGAGCCCAACACCGTAATGATAACCGGCTACGGGTTTGATATGCTGTATGCAGGCCCCAGAGAGGCGGTTCTCCACGCCATTTTCCGGCAAAATATGGGTTGCACTCATCTCATCGTTGGACGCGACCATGCCGGCGTAGGCGATTATTACGGTTCTTTCGACGCTCAGACCATCTTTGATGACATCTCAAAGGATGACCTCCTGATCGATATCTTCCGTGGCGACCACACCGCCTACTCAAAAAAACTGGGCAAAGTGGTGATGATGGGAAGCGTAACCGACCACACCAGCGAAGACTGGGTCATGCTTTCAGGCACAAAAGTTCGCGCCATGCTTTCAGCCGGCGAAGACCTGCCACCTGAGTTCGCGCGTCCTGAGGTGGCCAGGATACTCATGGGATATTACCAGGAGGAAGCCAAAAAAGACGCCAAATAACTCCGTTCACTAATCCAGATTTTTAACTTACTCCTGCTCGATATTGAGCGGGAGTTTTTATTTCGGAACAGAATAATGGATATCATCATCCTGGGCGCAGGCACAGGCATCCCCATGCCGGGTTTTTCCTCTCCATCTCTGGTCATGCTGATAAAAGATGGCGTTTTCCTGTTTGATATTGGCCCTGGGACATTAAACCGCCTTGTGAAAGCCCGTATAGATTTTGAGAATATCAACACCGTTTTCATCACCCACTTTCATCCGGACCATGCAGCAGACCTCGTTCACCTGTTTTTCGCCGCGCGCAACCCCGATATACTGAAAAAGAAACGGCCTTTCACCATTACGGGTCCGGAGGGAATAAAAAACCTTATCATGAAACTCAACGAGGCATATAATAACTTGCTGTCAGTGCCCCCGGATCTGGTCAGCATTGATGAACTGGACATTGATAAAACCGTAAAAAGAGAATACCCTGATTTTGATATTATCAGCAGACACGTCAAGCATAACGAAAACAGCCTCGCTTATCGTGTTGAGGATAGATCCGGTCACATCTTTACCTATTCGGGGGATACCGGATATTGCGAAGAGATTATCGAACTTGCATACAACAGCGATCTTCTCGTCCTCGAATGTTCTTTTCCCGAAGGGAAAAATATCGAGGGACACCTCACTCCTTCCCTGGCGGGAAAGATCGCACACAGGGCCAGGGTTAAAAGGCTTGCACTGGTTCATTTTTATCCCGAAGTCCTGAAAACAGACATAAAAAGCGAGTGCGGAAAAATCTATAAAGGGGAGATTTTATTAGGAAAGGACTTGATGCGTATCTCTATATAATTGGTGTCAACAGGATTTATTAATTTTCTTCAAGACCGGATATAAATCTTAACAGGAGCCTGTCGGATAAAGTCCGACAGGCTCCTGGACAGCAATGGATTATCTCGTATTATAATATCTTCGAAAAACGCTAAGGAGTTACCGAATGACAAATAAATTTAAGTCCGCGGGGAAGATAATTTCGGTTGAAGAGGCTATAGGAACCGTTCTTGCCCATGATATAACGGAAATACGACCGGGCCGGTTCAAGGGCTCTGCCTTCAAAAGGGGACAAATCATTAAAAAGGACGATCTTGAGCGTCTTAAAAGTCTCGGGAAGGAGCACATCTTCGTCCTTAATATCGAACCGGGGGAGATCCATGAAGATGACGCGGCACTCAGGCTTGCTCGCGTCCTCGCGGGCCCCGGCATAATCTTTGATGAAAATCCGTCAGAGGGGAAGATAACCCTAAAGGCCGCCCATAAAGGTCTCTTGAAGGTCAATGTGCCGGCCCTTGTTGATTTCAATCTTGTCCCTGAGGTTACATGCTCCACGAGACATAATAATATCCTTGTTGAGAAAGGCGAAACAGTTGCCGGCACAAGGGCTATTCCCTTGATTATAGATGAGGACTATGTTTTACAGGCGGAAAAAATCGCCAAAAAAGCAGGCGGAATCTTATCCGTAAAACCTCTTTCCACACCTGCTTCAGGGATAATTATTACCGGGACTGAAGTCTATAGCGGCAGGATAGAAGATAAATTCGCACCGGTGCTGAAGAAAAAACTGAGCTCGTTCGGCTGCGAGATAAAAGAAATCTCTTTCCTGCCAGATAATAAAAACAGGATAATTAAAACTCTTCATAGTTACCTGAAGAAAGGATACGATCTCATTCTCTTGACCGGTGGGATGAGCGTTGATCCTGATGATGTCACAAGAATGGCGATCGCCGAAGCGGGCGCTGAGGATATCATCTATGGAACGCCCGTCCTTCCTGGCGCGATGTTTCTCTATGCCCGTTTCGGTGAGGTCCCTGTACTGGGACTTCCCGCGTGTATAATCTTTTACAAGACAACCGTTTTTGACCTGATCTTCCCAAGAGTCCTTGCCGGTGAAAAGATCACCAGAACAGATCTCGCATCTATGGCCCACGGTGGGTTATGCCTCACGTGTGAAAGATGCAACTACCCGGTCTGTCCGTTTGGGAAATAAAAATCCAGATCTGATACGTTGATACAAGAGAGCAGGATTAGATCATATCGCCCGCATGAAACTTTCAGCTAGTGCCTCAAGGGGTTCGCGAAAAGATTTGAATATTTGAATAATCAGGCGATAATTAGATTATTTCTCCGATAAGGTCATAGTTGTATGCTTCAGTAATACGCACAGGCATGATTCTACCGGTTTCGCATTTTCCCCTGTTTATAATAACCTGCCCGTCAACTTCAGGAGCCATGTATTCGCTCCTTCCCCTTAAAAGGAGATCTGTTTCCTCTGATACTCCCTCTACCAGTACAGGCAGTGTCTTCCCCAGCAGTTCTCTGTTCTTTCTAAAAGAGATCTCAGCCTGGGCGCTCATAATTATCGCGCGCCTCTCTTCACTGATCTTTTTATCCGGAATGCTATCTAATCGAGCCGCGGAAGTACCCTTTTCCGGACTATAGATAAACGTGCTCAGGTGGTCCACCTCGAATTTCACCACAAAATTATATAGTTCATCAAACGCTTTATCCGTTTCACCCGGAAATCCCAGCATCAGGGTGGTCCTAATAGCCACCTTGCGTCTGTTATCTCTTATTCGCCCGATCAGTTCCTGTGGCGTTTCACCGCCCATATCTCTTCCCATGGCCTTTAATATTTTTTTATTAACATGCTGAAAAGGGATATCCAGATAGGCGCAAATACGCCTTTCTGTTTCGATCAGGCTCAGCAGCCGATCAGAGATTCCTCCCGGATGGCAGTATTGAAGTCTGATCCACTCAATGTCATCTATTTGCAAAATCCTCTCTAAAAGGTTTTCAAGGCAAAAAAATTCATCAAGGTCAGATCCATACCCAGTCAGATCCTGAGCAATGAGATTGATTTCTCTGACCCCCTCCTCTGCCATCCTCCTTGCTTCAATCAGTATCGATTCAGGTCTTTTACTTCTGAAAGGCCCTCTAAGGCTCGGTATTGTGCAGAAAGAACATTTATTAGAACACCCTTCCGCAATCTTTAGATATGAACTGCAAGAAAACCCGCTTCTGACTCTCGGAACGTTATGATCAGCCATAAATACGGGCCTGCTCAAAATCATCGGGGGAATCTTGGACTCTTTCAGGCTTCCGAGCAGTTCCGTGATTCCTGTCAACTCGCCTGTTCCCAACCATCCGTCAACTTCCGGTATCTCTCTTCGCAGTTTGTATCCGTATCGTTGAACAAAGCATCCGATAACAATCAGCTTTTCCAGCTTTCCACTTTTTTTCCTCTCCGCCAGTTCAAATATGGTCTCAATGGTTTCTTCCACGGCAGGCTGAATAAACCCGCACGTGTTTATTATCGCTAAATCCGCCTCCTCAAGACTTGGTGCGATTAGATAATCTTTCTCCTGGAGAATTCCCAATATATTCTCACTATCAACCAGGTTCTTTACGCATCCGAGGCTGATTAAAAATATCCTCTTCTTTGGTTCCATATCTCTAATTGATCTTTGACGTGCTGACAGAAAGTCGGTGAAGAAGGGTCATCGCGAATCTTTTCAGGAAAAGCAGCTGAATTTCCTCGGAGGATTTATCCAGCAAAACCGCGCTTATCTTTAGCAGGATACAGTCGGTGTCGGCCGCCACCGTAGCAGTCCTGGATTCCCCGCTCAGGTAGGCCATTTCACCAAAACACTCCCCCCTGCCGATAGAGGCTATATCTTTATCGTTTTTTCTTACAACCGCCTTACCGCTCAGAATAATATAAAACGAATCATCAATATCTCCTTCTGTCAAAATAACGGTACCCCTCGTAACCTTAACGATACTGGCTGCTCCAAGTATCTCTTTGACCTGATCTTTCGAAAAATTCTCAAAAAATTGCACGTTACGGACATAATCAATCACATCATCCGATGCATGAGTTTTTGAGGCCCCGTCTTTAAGCCCTCTCACGGCCACCCGGAGATCATAGGCAAAATCCATGCAGCTCTGATAACGTTGAGCGGATTCCTTTGCAAGCGCTTTTTTAACAATTTTTTCAAGAATAGGAGGCGTATCCGGTTTTATTTCTCTTATCGGGACAGGATCCTCATTCGTGATTTTGTATAAAATGGAAAAGTAGTTTTCACCCGGGAATGCCTTCCTGCCTGTGATAAGTTCATACAAAACGCACCCCAGTGAAAAAATATCACTTATGTTTTCAATCGGTTCTTCTTTTACCCGCTCCGGTGACATATAGCTGGGGGAACCTATTATTCCTTTCGAAACAGTCTGTTCCGACTTGATATGAGCGATTCCAAAATCCGTTATCTTGACATCCTGTGATTGATTGAGCATTATGTTAGATGGTTTAATATCTCTGTGGACGACTCCCCTCTGGTGTGCGTAATCAAGCGCCTTGCATGCCTGAAAAATAACAGAGGCCGTCTTGCTTATCGGCATCAGATTATCCTCGCTGCAAAACTCCACCAATGTGGGGCCGTCAATATATTCCATAGTTATATAACAGAAATCCTCATACATGCCGGCATCATAGATAGCAACGATATTTGGATGCATTAAGCGTCCCGCTGATTGGGCCTCGGTAAAAAATCTTTCCCTGTATTTATTTATGCGTTTGCCGACTATGTTCGAAGCGGGTCTGGAGATCTTAATGCCGACTTTTCTGTTTATATAAGGGTCTCTGCCAAGATAAACAACCCCCATGGAGCCCTGCCCGAGTTTTTCAATAATCTCATACCTGCCCACATTTTCGATACCCTTAAGGTCATTCAGAAATTTGGTGTCAACAGGGCTGACATCCTTTTCTCCACCAAGTATCTTTGATTTCAGCCAGCTGGTGAACCCTCGTTTTTTTACGTCTGAATTCCCGTTATTTTCTCTGCTTCCCAAATCATACCCCTACTCAAACATTCATGATTCTCTTTCAGTTTAGTACGAAAATAAGTTTTAATATATATCTGCATGAAATTCAGCGTTATGTCTAAAGATCGCGGTATGGGGAGCCCTTTTACGAG
>JAFGDF010000194.1 GCA_016932235.1 Deltaproteobacteria bacterium
CATCCCGCCGGCAATATACCCCATGGCCTTTGGGACACCGAATGAATTGAATTCGCGGTGTCTCTGTGCCATCCACTATGCGTCAAATCTGGTTCACGGGCATCACGCGGAGAGCATCAGCGATCTGCAGCATTGCAAATATCTCATCGCGGCGGGTAGGACCGTGGGGGCCAATACGGGAACCAGTCACGGGACCGCGAGACTCCTGGATGCTGTTGAGCGCGGGCTCAAATTGGTGGTAGTGGACCCGCGCTTTTCACCGGAGGCGTCCAAGGCATATCGCTGGATCCCAATCCGGCCCGGTACCGAACTCGCGTTCACCCTTGCCATGATTCATTGCATCTTTTTTGAAATCAGGGAATTCGATGAATGGTTCCTGAAGAACCGGACCAATGGTCCTTACCTGATCGGCCCAGATGGTTATTACGCAAGGGAAAAGTCATCCGACAAACCCCTGGTGTGGGATATCCTTGAAGGTCGCGCCAAGACTTTTGATGACCCTTCCGTAAAAGATTACTCTTTATTTGGTGAATACGTCGTGGACAATACCACTGTTCATCCGGCGCTCCACCTTATAAGAGAGCGCATGAAAGGTTATACTCCGGAATGGGCGGAGGACCTTACTACGGTGCCCGCCCGGATCATACGTGATGTAAGCCGGGAATTCGTGGAGCATGCCTCCATAGGCCGCACCATAAAGATCGACGATTATGAATTCCCATTGAGACCGGTTCAGTTTGCCGGTTCCGGCCGCGGGGCGATTTCGCAGCGAAACGGCACTCTCTTCGATCTATCCGGAAAGATCGTAAATCTCCTCATGGGCGCTGTTGAGGTGCCGGGAGGTATCACTGGAAACAGGAATCCCGGTCCAGGTCCTTACGTCCTGGAGCCTGATGAGGACGGTATCGTAAAGCCCTTTATGGAGGCAGTTGGACTGGATTTTTGTTACCCGCCGGACCATGTGAGCATGAGCGAGTTTTATCCCCATGCCCATGCCACGCCCTATATCATGGCCCGTGCCATCTTAGAGCCCGAAAAGTATCACCTTCCCTATGACTTCGAGGCCATATTAAACGTCGGGGCCAATTCCATCCGCAGCGGGTGCGACAGGGAGATCTTTATCAAGGCCTTTAAAAAGCTTCCCTTTCTCGTGAACCTTGGATTCAACTATGATGAAATGACCATGATGTCGGATATTGTGTTCCCTGGACATCATTTTTTGGAACATGAATATGCCAGGTTTTACGCGGTCACGCATCAGAACCTCGATGACAGCGTGCGGGGCCTGGTATGCGCCATGGGACGCAGTCCTGCCGTTACGCCCTCTCATAACACCAGGTCTGCGGATGAGGTCCTCCTCGAGATAGCGGACCGTGTCGGCTTCCTCAAGGGGGAAAACGGCATCAACGACTATATGAACCGTTCCTTCCGGCTGGAAGGAAATAACAAACTGGATTTAGATAAGAGATACACTATCGAGGAGATGATCGACAGACGTGTCAGGCAGATGTTCGGTGACGAGAATGACTATGAAAGGCTGCTGAATCAGGGAGCGATGTACCGGTTTGATACGCAGGGTAAACACGGGCACAACTATTACTACTGGCCTGAAAACAGGACACGACATCCGATTTATTTCGAACGTCTCAAAAAGAGCGGTGACAAACTGAGAAAGAACCTGTCCGCGCATCATGTGCGGATACCTGCCTGGAAAGACCAGGAGGAATGCCTCCATTTTTACCAGGCGATCCCCTTTTGGATAACGCCCCCTGAGATGAGGTCATCGCCGGAGTACGATATGTATGCCTGCAACTGGAAGTCTTCACTGATGCGCCACGGAACCGGAGATACGCAGCAAAACCCATGGCTTGCGGAAATACGCGATGAAGATCCCTATGAATTGTACATCTGGGTCAACACCGGGACGGCAAAACGAAAGGGACTTGACGATGGAGATGAGGTCTGTGTGGAATCAAGGCATGGCAGGGTAAAGGGTAGAATAAAATGCACCCAACTGATCCATCCCGAGGTAATCGGTATCCCCGGGTGCTATGGCAGCGGCACGTCCATGATGAGTCCCGAGGCCAGAAAAGGCACACACTATAACAGACTTCTCTCAGGAGAAGAAGAGACGAACATCGATCCCATCAGCGGTTCCATAACCATAAGCCCGAAGGTCAAGATATATTTACACACGAAGTCTTCGAGGAGATCATGACAAGATATGCGATGGTGATAGATCTGGCAAGGTGTATCGGCTGCGATAACTGCAGCATCGCCTGCAAGGCCTGGAATGCAACGCCAAGAGGCGTGCTGTGGAATCATGTAATGAAATATGAAACCGGGGTTTATCCCGATAGCCGCCTCCATTTTCTTCCCATGCACTGCATGCACTGTTCGGAACCCGAATGCGAGAAGGTCTGTCCCACGGGCGCCATCACCAAGCGTGAGGATGGTATCGTGGTCGTAGACAGTGATAAGTGCATGGGCTGTTATTACTGTACCCTTGCCTGCCCTTACGCATCGACCCATGCCGTGGATGCCCTGTGCACCTATTATAAGAACACCATGACACCATTTGAGGAGATAGGTTTTCGAAGGCATAAGCAGGGGATTTCAGAAAAGTGCGACTTCTGTGTAGAGAGGGTGGAACAAGGCCTGAATCCAGCATGTGTGGACGCCTGCGTGGCCGGGGCGAGATTTTTCGGCGATCTTGACGACCCGCAAAGCGAAGTGTCGCGTCTTATCAGGGAGAGGGAAAATTTTGTGCTCGGCCCTGAATTGGGCACCGAGCCTTCCTGCTATTACCTTCCGGAGGAACGGAGCGAGGAAAAAAATGAATCTTCGTAAAACCCCCCATATACAAAAAGTATGGGGATGGAAAGTGGCCCTGCACCTTTTTCTGGCAGGAACAGGGGCCGGCCTCTATCTTACCGGCATCGTTCAATGTATCTCGGGCGCTCCATCGCAATATATCCACGCATGCAGGACAGCCGTCATTGCGTCATCGGGCCTGATATTCATAAGCATGATCTTTATTTTCAGCCACCTGGGTTATAAAACCAATGCATTCAGGGCGTTCACCCGGGCATCTTCTTCCTGGCTTGCACGCGGCAGTATCATCGTGCCGGTTTTCCTCATTCTGGAACTTTTGTACGCCGCCATTCTATCCCAATGGGATCCCTATTCACAAGACCTTTCCAGTATGAACGTGCTGGCGGGAGGTTTTTCATCGATCTTTGCCGTGCTCACCCTTTATTACAGCGGTATGCTCCTCAAGGCGCTCAGGCCTTTTCCCTTCTGGAATACCTGGCTGCTGCCTCTTCTTTTCGCACTCTCGGGCATATCGTCCGGGATCATGGCCCTGGCGTTTCTCACGGAGGCACAGGGGCTGTTCACGGGCAGGGCCATAGGGGAGACCAAAAGTGTCCTCTTTTATTTCACTAACCTTGTAATCCCGGTCCAGGCGATGGTGCTTGGCCTTTTTCTGATGCGCTCCTTTAAATCCCCTGGGACCAGGAGTTCATTTTTGATCATGACCAGGGGGCACAATGCCGTATTTTTCTGGATGGGCGTGGTCATGGCAGGGCTGGCGGTTCCCTTTGCCTCAGGGATATATCTCGTGTCCGGGCCCTCATTGAATCCGGGCTTGATGTCGATCTGGGTATTCGTATGTACCGGACTCGGCATCATCGGCGGCTATCTGCTCAGATATACTCTCTTGACATCGGGCACGGGGGCCCCGGTCAATGTGCGGGGGAAGATGGTCCCGCTGCCCGGGGACGCCAGGGTCCCATCCTCCATGCGGGTGAAATAATGGGCCGCATTCCTTTTATGACAAGGGAGATCCTCATGGTTGAAAGGCCGGTAGTATGGGCAATATCCGCCATCAAGGTTGTCTTCTCAAAGTTTCCTCATCGACTTAATCTGTGAGATCTTGAGACCTGTCCCCTCCATTTTTACGTCCGGTCCGGATTTAAGTTTGCAAAATTCGTTCATTTGGATTTGTTTAGAGTTCAGGATGTAGATATTAGAGTTTATTATATTATTGGCACTACTTGACACTGGTAGTATTTCCAAAGGAGCTTTACCATGCCGCAACCGGAAAAACAGATATTCTTTGATGAGGACCTCTGCCTGGGCTGCCACGCCTGCGAGGTCGCCTGCAAGGCGGAGCATAACCTTCCGCCCGGAGTCTCCCGCGCCCGTATCTTGACGGATGGCCCCGCCCTTGTGAACGAAAAGCTGGAGCTGAAATACCGCCGCGTCGCCTGCCGCCACTGCGCCGATGCCCCCTGCGTGAAGGCCTGCCCCACTGACGCCCTTCACCAGAAGGCTGACGGCATCGTTTACGTCGAGGAAGGCCTCTGCTCCGGCTGCCGCTCCTGCGCTGCAGTCTGCCCCGCGGACGCTATCGATTTCCACCCGGAGACCTACGTCGCCCAGCTTTGCGACCTCTGTCTCCATCGATTAAAGAAAGGCGAACTGCCCTTCTGCCTCAAGCACTGCATGGGCGCCGCCCTCTTCTTCGGCACCGAACAGGAATTCAAAGATTACCGGAGAACGTATAAAGCGCAAGGAGTCGGCCATGACTGATACTTCAACTAGAATCAAAAAGACCATCTGCGACGGCTGCATGAGCCAGTGCGGCGCCCTCGTCCATGTCCATAACGGCCGGGCCGTCAAGATTGAAGGCGACCCGGACCATCCCGCCTCCCGGGGCTTCATGTGCCCCAAGGGGCTTTCCTTCCTCCAGACCGTCTACCATCCGGACCGCGTTATCTACCCCATGAAACGGGCCGGCGAAAGAGGCGAGAACCGCTGGCGAAGGATTTCCTGGGACCAGGCCCTCCACGAGGTTGCCGAAAAAGTCTTAAAAGTTCGTGCCGAATACGGCCCGGAGTCCATCCTTTACTCCTTCGGCACCTATCCCGCCAAGAACGGCATTCCCGGATTTGTAGGACTCCTCGGCGCGCTGGACAGCCCCGGCACCTTCGTCCCCAACTGCCACTACTGCTATACCCCCCATATCATCGGCAATACCCTCACCGCCGGGACTGTCTACGACTGCGAGTTCGGCTGTCCCAATTTTATGGATAGCAAACTGGTCATCCTCTGGGGCTGGAACCCGCCGCACAGTTTCCCGATTTACGCCCGACAGATTATGGCCGCCCGCCGTCAGGGCACCAAGCTTCTGGTGATTAACCCCCGCTTTACCGAACTCGCATCGAAGGCCGACCTCTGGCTTCAACCCCGCCCCGCCACCGATGCCGCCCTCGCCCTGAGCATGATTCATGTCATCCTTGAGGAAGGACTTTACGATAAGGAGTTTGTCGAAAAATGGTGCCTCGGGCTCGCCGAGCTTAGCCAGAGGGCCGCGGAATACCCGCCGGAAAAAGCGGCGGAAATTACATGGGTCCCCGCTGAGAAGATTATCGAGGCCGCCCGGCTCTATGCCGCCGTTCGACCCTCCCACCTCCACACCCACAACGGCACTACATATGCCAGCAACGTTCTCCAGACCTCGCGGGCTATCGCTATCCTTCCGGCCCTGACCGGAAATATCGATGTCCCCGGCGGAAACGTCTTTTCCGCCTGGAATTACCCGCCCGTCCTGACCTATATGAAGATGCGCAAGATGCTCCGCCCCTCCGCCGCCTCCGAGGATAAACAGCTCGGCGTCGAGGAGTTCCCACTCCTGGCCGGCTCTAAGTCCCTCCGCGGCTACTCCCATCCTCCAAAGGTCTTCCAGACCATGCTCACCGGAAAGCCCTACCCGATCAAGGCCTTCTTTGCCTCTACCAACAGCATCGTCTCCTTTGAAAACAGCCGCGGAGTCGAACAGGCCCTCCGGCAGCTCGACCTCCTGGTAAGCCTGGATTTCTTTATCACCCCCACTGCCGAGCTGGCCGATTACCTCCTTCCATCCGCCACCTGGCTGGAAAGGGAGGACGTCGTCGATGCCTTCGGCTACTACGGGTACGTCTGCGCCCGCCCCAAGACCATCGAGCCTGTCGGCGAATGCCGGGATGACGACCAGATTGCCTTCGACCTTCTTCAAAAGATGAATTTCAAATATCCCATCCCCGGTGTCAGCTCCAACCGCGATTTGCTCAATTTCCAGCTCAAGGACACCGGGATTGATTTCGACGAGTTCTGTCGCCGGGGCATCCTATACGGCGCCATCACCTCTAAAAAATACGAGACCACGCTCCTCCGCACCGACGGCCGGACCGGCTTCAACACCCCTTCCGGTAAGGTGGAATTTTATTCGCAGCAGCTGAAAGAAATGGGCCAGGATCCCCTTCCTCTGCATAATGAAAGCTGTGAAAGCCCTGTCTCTACTCCGGACCTCTACCGCGACTACCCCCTCATCCTCATCGGCGGCAGCCGCCATATCGCCTCCTGCAACTCCGCCGGCCATAACATCCCCTGGCTCCGCGAGCTTCTCCCCTACCCCTGCATTGAAATTCACCCGGATACGGCTAAAGGGCTGGGGATTGCCGAAGGCGACTGGGTCTGGATTGAGACTCCCCGCGGAAAGGGCCGGGTCAAACAAAAAGCCCGCATCACGCTGGGTATCGGTCCCCTAGTTGTGCACGCCCAGTGTCTCTGGTGGTACCCGGAAGAAAAGGATAGAGAAAAACGCTGGTACGAGCCAAACATCAACTCCATCATGTCCTGGGACCCGCCTTACGACCCCGTTTGCGGCAGTACGCTCCTGAAAGGCGGCCTCTGCAAGGTCTATAAGGCAGAAGAGTAGAAAAAATAAAATGCAGGGGCAGACCTAGATGCCCGTGTATCGAGGGGGACAATCCGTCAATAGTAAAATAATTTTATGCTGATCTCTATTATTTGAATATTTATGGTCCCCACTTGACTAAACATGAGCAACGGACTGGATTTTCATAAGTTTAGAGCCAATAGACTGCTCAGCGATTTTTAGGTCATAAGCAGCTTGCAGATTAAGCCAATACTGTGGTGTTTGTCCGAACGCCTTGGCAAAAATCAAGGCCATTTCAGCAGTAACGGGCCGCTTTTCCCTGATAACAAGGGAAATCCTCATGGTTGAAAGGCCGGTGGTTCGGGCGAAATCCGCTTGTGAAATATCCAGTTCTTCAAGGATTTCTTTGAGGTATTCACCCGGGTGTACAGGGGGTAATCTGTTTTGAATCATGTCTTAAACTCCTTAATGGTAATCTACAATTTCAACAGCATAGGCGTTCCCGTTTTCAAAACGAAAACAAATCCTCCATTGGTCATTAATGCGGACACTGTGCTTTCCGGTTCTATTACCGGACAACGATTCCAAACGATTCGAGAGCGGCATACGAAGGTCATCAAGAATAGTTGCTGCATCAAGCTGATTCAGGCGTTTTGCCGCTCGTTTCTGGATTTCCGGCGGCAGTCGTCTTGATTTTCCAGTAGCATAAAAACGTTCGGTCTCAGTATCCGCGAATGTTTTAATCATATAGTTATTTATAAACAATTTGTTTATAATTGTCAATCAATGAATAGAATTATATTTGATGAAGAAGTTGAATGTCATAAAGTTTAAGGGATAAGCAACGCGAGCCGAACGGCGGCGCACCCTGGCCGCCTTCCCTTAATAATCCAGGGAACCGCGAACGGGGCGGATATGGCGAAATCAAAAAAAATTATTATAACCCTCTTTATAATCTTCTATCTCCAAAACAAAAAGAAATACAGAGTGAAACCGGAAGAATCCTTTTTATGACACTGATGGAAATCGAAGGGGCAATCCATGAGATTCCGTCTTATAATATAAAGCCTGAAATAGTTGATTTAGTGATTGCGAAATTAGCTCGAAGGATAATTTATAGTGATAAACATTTAATGAAGGAGATAAAAAATCAATCTATCAAAGACGCCGTTGAACCTATGATGAAATTTATCAAGCCTGAAATCAAAAGAATATTTTCTGCAATAAAAAAAGTTGGATTTTCAGGCAGATTGAATGATGCGGAAACAAACTGGAGAGAGGCCGCACTTACAGCTTATGGCGATTCTAAAAAGGGCTTCAGATTTCTAAGAAGAGAATATTTAGAAGATAAGGAACTGTATTTTTTTACAGGGGGGCAGGGAAAAAGAGATTTTGAATCTAAACTATATCGAAAGATTATTGCAGGATTAGAGTTTGGCAATTATGGCGGTCAAAGGTTATGGAAGTTGTTTCAGAAAATAAAAGCCGACTAAATATTTCTTAGTCAATACAGGAAAATAATTTTATCAGATAATAACCCACAAGATAACAAGGCAACAAGCCTTGCTTGTGGGTTTTTTAATCTAATTCTTATAGGAGTCTCAAAATAAAAAATTTATCTCTTCAAAAAATGGCTGATAGATGGTCTTCAAGCCTGGTGGCACGGACAGAAATTGGAAAATTCACAGGAGGGATTCTTAAGGAAAGGTACTGCGCGAATTTAGATTGCCAGGGAAAGGGTCCTGAAGGTCGTATCAGGATAGGCCGGAAGATCGCATATACGGTTGACTCTGTAATTGCCTTTCTGGAAAAGCGCATGACGTCGGTAAAGGCAAGTAAGCAAGAGGCGGACTCATGGAGCTTAAAATCATGAGTAAGGACGGATTCAAGGTTGTTGATTTGAACCGCCGGAAGGCAATCCGGGAAAGATGCCTGAACTGCTCTTGCTGGATACCGAAAGAAGTTACTCATTGCACATTTAAGGACTGTCCCTTGTATCCTTTCAGAACCGGCAAGGGAAAGCAGAACCCGAAAAAGAGAAAAGAGGCAGTCTGGAAATATTGCCTATGGTGCCAGGCCGGTCAGCATTCCGAAGTCATTAAAGGTGTATCCGTTCATTGTCCATTATACACTTATCGGCTAAAGCAGATAGACAGGACTCTTGAAATCGACTCTAACGCTGAAAATGAGCGTATAGGAACCTTTTCTGAAGCTGAAATCAAGAAGGCTATATCGATGTATGGGTAATTATATTTTTAATATAAAACCAGGGCTAACAAAATGGACTTTGTTTGTGATGACAATTACAGATCGTTGATTGATGACGGCATCTATCAAGCACAATGCTTTAAGTATGACAGCAGTTTCGTGTTAGGGTGTCATACTGGTAAAGGGCATCCACCAGTTTCATGCTCGATTTTACGTTAAGGACTATCAGCCTCATATTGAGGGCCTCTGAAATGTCATGGGCCAGCATGGTCTTTCCTGTGCCCGGTTCACCCTTGAGAAGAAGAGGCGTCTCCAGAGCCATAGTAATGTTGATGATTTCGGCAAGCTCGTCGTCAAGGACATATTTTGTCGCGCCTGTGAATTTTGAAGTTTAAGTCTTTTGGGTCATTCTATTCTCCTTGAATATTAAAATATTTTTACAGGTTAACCCTTCTTCAGAGTAAGAATCAGCCTGTTTTGCCCTGCTGTTCTTTGATAATCGATATTTTCCGCATTATGTTTGATTATCATAACGCCTATATCATCAGGCCCGGCGTCTTCTATCATGTTTAATTCCTGCCCGGCGCTTTCAAAGATAATTTCAAGTGTGTCGTGTTTTTCGGAATATGCTATTCTCAGGTCAACATCTATTGTTTCCGAATGCGCCCTGCATAAGATAAGCAGCTCTTCAACAATGGACAGGATGTTATTTATCATTTCAGCCGAAAAGGCGTGCTTTTCACAGAACTGTTCTATGCCGGCATTCATGTTGTACAGATCAAAATCCGGGCTGTCGATATGCCGGTTAAAGCTGCGAACCCTGTTTATAAACTCCTTTGTCTTTTCTTTCTGCGGATTTTCAAAGATC
>JAFGDF010000195.1 GCA_016932235.1 Deltaproteobacteria bacterium
AAAAGGGATAAAAAGCAAACGCATACTATCACAAATAAAAGGTTGATTGAACACACCAGAGACGCGACCATATATTCATAAAAGATGGTTCCTGTTTCTGTTCGCATTATTATAAGAATCACCAGGTGAAGCAAAAACATAAAAACAGTGCAAAGCGCCCAGGTGCCTGCGATCCTGCCGATAACATACTCCCATCTGAAAACTGACCTGGAAAGAAACATGACAACGCTTCCATCCTCCTGATCCCGGCTGAATATCTTCATTGAAAGCATGGCAACCATCAGTAATATCCCGGCGCTGATCATATGAAATACGAATTTTGAAACATGCCAGGCAACCAGGGCATTATCCACTGTTCTCCCGTTAATAATATATTTACCCTCATAACACCCGCGGATTGCCAGTATAAAAAGGATAGAAAGACACATTAGGACATAAAAACTTTTATGCCTCATCTGATCCCTCATGGTATAGCCTGCAATTTTTATTAAACTACTCATTATCATGCTCTATATATCGAACAAAAACATCTTCGAGTGTCTCGTTATGCTTTACGATTCTCTTAATGCTGTCTTTGACAAGGATTTTCCCCTTGTGCATGATGGCTGCTGTCTCACACGTTTTTTCCACCTCTGAAAGGATATGGGAGTTTAATATCACGGTTACTCCCATGCCACGGAGGGTTTCAAGAATATTTCTGACATCACGGATGCCGATCGGGTCGAGGCCGTTAATGGGTTCATCCAGTATGAGCAACATTGGCTGCCCCAGCAGGGCCGCCCCCAGACCTATTCGCTGTTTCATACCTTTTGAATAGGCCGCGCATTTTATCTTTCCCTGCCCTTTCATGGAGACTATCTCAAGGACCCTGTCGATTTCCTTTGTTATTTCTTTCCCGGATAGTCCTATTAAAGAAGCATTACGTGATAGATATTTAAATCCGGAAAGATAGGGCGGGATTATATTCTGTTCGGAGATATATCCGATATGCCTGCGAGATTCAGGATCGGAGGGGGGCAGTCCATTGATTAAAATGCGTCCTGAGGAGGGTTTGATAAAATCGAGAAGCATCCGGACAATGGTCGTTTTGCCTGCGCCATTCGGCCCCAGCAATGCAAAAGACTCTCCCTTTTGAATCGTGTAGTTCACATTATCGACCGCGATAAGGGCGCCGAATTTTTTTGTAACGGAATCAAGTATTATCATATCAATAGAATTAATCCGATTTTAGTCATTTTATATTGGAAAAAGTCATTAAAGTCAACTGACAGGGCAGGCCCTATGTCCACTTTCGCTCTACACTGAAGTGTGGTTTCTCTACAGTCATTATCAAAAAATCGATTTCTTAAAATCACATCTCGAACTGACGATCATGCTCTGTTGTTTGTAATGATTTTCATGCGTGTTGCCTTCAATCGAATCGTTAATGACGCACTATCACTTATTAAGAAACTACAGACCGGTATTTGCAGGCGCGGTCGAGGCGGCCGCTACTTCAGGGCTTCCATCCTTCCTCCGATCATGGGAACAGCAGCCTTTCTTATGGCGGACATCGCGGGGATACCATAGGTGGAAATTGCGATCGCCGCTGTTATCCCTGCCCTGATATACTATTTCGGCATCATGCTGACCGGCCTGGGTGGAAAATTTACCAGCCTTGTTTTTAAGGCAACCGGTGGAAACAGTATGCTGTGTATTATGATGGTGGCCAGTCTGTATAATACTCGGTATGGTAATGCCGATCCCTGCGGCATATATCCTTACAGCGACACTTGCTGTGCCCGCTTTGCTGGAACTGGATTTTCCATTGCTGTCCTCTTATCTTTTTATAGTTTATTTTTCTGTTCTATCTGCTATAACACCGTTTGTGGCCGTTGCAGCCTATGCAGGATCAGGCATAGCCGGCGGAAATCCTAATTCAACCGGCTTCAAGGCTATAAGACTTGGTATCGCGGCCTACCTCGCTCCAGTGATCTTTATATACAGACCCGGTCTGCTGCTAAGGGCTGATGCCGGTGATTAGGGACGGTCGCAGCTGCCATTAAGCGGTGTGGGCCGTTGCCGGGGCGCTGGAAGGCTTCCTTTACCTCCGCATGAGATCGTTTTTTCAAGGGCCATCGCGTTCGCAGCCAATGTCCTTATGGTATGGCCTTTAAAAATTCCCAATGTACTCGGTTTTATCCCAGTCGCGGGCATCTTGATTTTTCAGCTTTTCTATGAAAAAAAGAAGTCCACACAAAATGATGATCCAGCCCACAGGCCCGGGATATCCTGAGCCTGGTAAACTTGTGAAACAGAGAGATGGAAATGGATTGTGATCCCAAATTGATTAATCGCTTGCTGACCGCCTGCCGTATCCTTGACAGGGAAGGGATAATGGATGAACTCGGACATTTCAGCGTCAAAATCCCTGGAAAAGAACATGTCCTAGTGAATGGGAAGATCAGCCCTGGCCAGGCAAAAGAGGCGGACCTTGTATTGCTGGATTATAAAGGAAAAAAACTGGCGGGAAATCTTGAACCTGCCAAGGAGATGCCCCTGCATCTTTCTGTTTATCGGATGCGTAAGGATATAGCCGCGATAGCCCATACACATTCGCCGACCATTATTTCTCTGAGCCTTGTCGGTAAAAAACTGCGCGCCATGGAAAATTTGGGGGCAACAGTCTTTGGCAACAAAGTACCCGTCTATGAAAAACTCGGGCTTATAGACACCTTTGATGCCGGATTACGGATGGCTGAGGCCCTTGGATCGGCCAGGGTCCTTGTCTTGAAAGGTCATGGAAATGTCGTTGTCGGAGAAAGTATCGAGGAGGTATGTGTTTCAGCCATTTGGGCTGAAAAGGCCGCAAGATTGCAGTGCCAGGCAATGCTTCTCGGTGATCCTGAATGGTTTCCCGAAGATGAAATAGGAAAAGTAGCCGACCAGGTAAGGAAAGGGAAGGCCTTTGAAAGGGCCTGGGAGTATTTTAGGTGGAGATTACAAATCGATGCGGATAGGGAAAAGAGATGATCAGGGAGATAAAGGAACAGGTATGTATCGGCTGTGGGAATTGCGCCCTTTTTTGTCCTGGTGATGTGATTGTCATGGATGAATCAGGAAAGGCCCGGATAATGTACCTGCAGGATTGCTGGACATGTTTCAGCTGCGAGCTGACATGCCCGGTACAGGCCATAGATGTCCACCCTTTCAGAAAACCAAGGCCCATGGCCTGGTAGTCCGGCCTCATTGAGGGAGAACTATCTTGAGTAAAAAAATCTATCTAACTAAAAAACAGTGAAGGCGTTATGATCAAAAAGTCGGAACAATGGGAAAGGGAAAGCTGTGACGTCCTTGTTGTGGGAGGCGGTTTCGGTGGGTTGTGGGCCGCTCTCAAGGCGGCCGAATCAGGATGCTCCGTAATCCTGGTGGATAAATCTTTTGCCGGAAAATCAGGGCACTCATATTTTGCAGGAGAGGCCATGATGGTTATGCTCCCTGAAGACGATTATAGGGAGTGTCTCGAGGATATTGTGACAGGAAACGAGTGGCTCGTTGACCAGCACATGGCAGGCGCCGTATTGCAGGAATCTTATGAAAGGATGCGGGACCTGGAATCCTTCGGGTTTCCTTTCAGAAAAAGCAAAGGCTCATACGCCTGGACAAAGGCGCGGGGAACAAAAAAACTGAGAAACCTATGGCCTGCAAAGGGGACGGCTGCCGATGAGGTGACATTGCTCAGGAAGGTGGCCCTTTCAAGGGGTGTTCAAATATTCAATCATATCTATGTATACGGGCTGCTCAAAGACCATAAGGGAAGAATCGCGGGAGTAATCGGAGCGGGTGTGAAACATCCGGCTAACTTCATTTTTCAGGCTAAAAGTGTTGTTCTTGCCACTAATTCCGGCGGGTACAGGGGCCATCATCTCGCCTGTGAACTTCAGGGGACCGGCCCGTTTATGGCCTATGAAGCCGGGGCTGAGATAATCAATCCCGAATTCCATTATATCAATATTCGTCCTTCCAGGCACGAGATCGAAGGATCCGGTATAATGCCCGCAATAGGGGCGCGGTGGGTAAACTCCCGGGGCGCCTATTTCATGGAACGGTATGATCCGGAATTAAAAGACCGTGCGCCGGTAATGAAAATCGTTGTAGCGGCCGCAAAAGAGGCGATGGAGGGTCGCGCACCTGTTTCAATGGCCGTTGAAGAAATGACCGGGGAAGAGAGGGAAAGATTTCGCACGCTACAGGTCAGCCACGGATGGATGCCTATCCTGTTTGAAATTGGAATGTAATATTAAACTGAAGGACAAAGAGATGTGTACAACATATATCTGAACGGCAAGGAGAATCACATATGTCCCGTGAAATCCCTGACAACAATCTGCCTGTCGTCTTATTGCACAACATAGATCCATCCTGGGCACCTGCTGAAAAAGCGGCTGTTATGACTGAAGTTGATCGAATCGTGATGGAATTGACATCTCAAGGACATCAGGTTTTTCAGGTCCCTGTCACTAATGAGGATCTTCCCGCGATCCTTGCTCCTTTTGATCCCGGCAGATATATCGTTTTCAACTGGTGTGAGGAACTGCCGGGAATCCCTCACAGCGAAGCCCGAGTACCATTGCTCCTGGAACAACTTGGATATGCCTATACAGGTTCTCCGCCCGAAACGATCTCTTTGAGCTGGGATAAAGGCTCGGTCAAGGCCAGGCTTTCTGAAAAGGGTTTATCTACTCCCTATGGACGGGTTTTTGATTCATTTCCAATCGAGGGCTGGAATAGATTTCCGGCTATCGTCAAACCCGCTTTTGAACACTGCAGCGTGGGAATAGACAGCAATGCGGTGGTGCTGGACGAAGAAGCCCTGCGAAGACAGGTCGCTCACGTAAGGGAAGTATTCGCCCAGCCCGCCCTTGTTGAGGATTTTATTGATGGAAGGGAATTTCATGTGAC
>JAFGDF010000196.1 GCA_016932235.1 Deltaproteobacteria bacterium
AATCTTTATCTCCCGGTTATGTGTGCATCATTTATTCATTGATATGTCCATGGAAGTCACGCCAGGGCGGGCAAGCATGCCCTGGACTTGATCCAGGGACCGCAGAATCCAATTTGCCTATCGCCTTGCATGTTTTGTTCGGCCCATTTGCGCCGGGACAACCTGAAGTTTTGATCGAAAGAGGCATTGTTTAAAATCAAATACTTATCTGCATAAATAACCGAGAATAAATTTATTTTGGACAGCAATGGGGGGATATCGTTTGACATGAAAGCAGGAATTCTCTATACTTCAGGCCGTGAAAAGCACTATTAAAATATATGGTTTAAATAGAAAAAAGAGGAGGATTTAATGGATAATTTAACATTCGGTATAACAATGATGGTTACGGGCATGGGGGGCACCTTGCTGGCCCTGTCATTGTTTGCCATCCTCATGCATCTCTTGAAAATATTGTTTCCTTTTAAAGATGATAAAGATAAATAAACATATTACACAGGAAAAGTATTAATTATGTTGGATGCTATTTTACATGGATTGAGTGGTCTTGGAACGGGATTCATCAACCTTCATTGGTCTAATCCTGTTATGATTGCAGTTGGATGTCTTCTCCTTTACCTTGGCATTAAAAAAGATGTTGAGCCCCTCCTGCTGGTCCCGATCGGATTCGGCGCAATCTTAACAAACATCCCCCTGGCGGATTTGATGGGGGATGAAGGATTCCTTCGAGTCATCTACAATATGGGTATCGCTAATGAGCTGTTCCCTCTGTTGATCTTTATCGGGATAGGTGCCATGACGGATTTTGGTCCTCTCCTGGAAAACCCCAAGATATTTCTCCTCGGTGCTGCCGGCCAATTTGGTATTTTTTTGACCATCGGCCTCGCGTTGTTTTTCGGTTTTCCCAAGCTGGATTCGGTTGCTATCGGAATTATCGGTGCCTGTGACGGCCCGACCGCAATATATGTGACATCCAAGTATGCCCCCCATCTGCTGGGAGCAGTTTCGGTTGCAGCGTATTCCTATATGAGCCTCGTACCCATTATACAGCCTCCCATAATGAAACTGATGACATCGGAGAAGGAGCGGATTATTAAGATGCAGTCCGCGAAAAAACCGGCATCAAAAAATGTAAAGATTATTTTTCCTATCGTTGTGACGGTCATTGGAGGAATGATCGCTCCAAAAGGCCTGCCCCTGCTGGGAACGATCATGCTCGGTAATCTTATGAAAGAATGCGGGGCTGTAAGTCGACTCACTCATGCGTCTGAAAATGAAATTGCCAACGTCGTGACATTGTTCCTGGGGATCTCCATAGGGGCGACCATGGATGGCAGGCTTTTTTTAAACGGCCAGACAATGCTCATTCTGGGATTTGGATTTATAGCGATCTGTCTGGACACGGTTTGTGGCGTCTTGTTTGGAAAACTCATGAACTTGCTGTCTGGGGGAGGGATCAATCCATTAATCGGGGCGGCCGGCATTTCCGCATATCCCATGGCCGCGCGTGTCGCGCAGAAAGAAGGCCAGAAGTATAACAGAAGCAATTATCTCCTTATGCATGCTATCGGCGCAAACACCGGCGGCCAGGTGGGATCGGTTATGGCTGCCGCCATTATGTTATCCGTATTAAATGGAATGGGCATTATTTAGATCCAAACTGATGATAATACCATAACCTTTAACCCATCCCACAAGATTTATGAAACCTGAAAAGATCTCATTTGAAGCAGGAAAACTTAAGGTTCCCGCCAATCCGATAATCCCGTTTATAGAAGGTGACGGGATCGGCCCGGATATCTGGAAGGCTGCGGTGAAGGTAATAGACCACGCAGTAAAGGCATGCTGGAACGGGCAAAGGCAAATCAACTGGAAAGAAGTGCTCGCGGGAGAGAAGGCATATAAGGAAAGGGGGCAATGGCTTCCCAATGATACCATTGATTCCTTCCGTGAGTATCGAATAGGGATTAAAGGGCCACTGACCACGCCCGTTGGCAAAGGCTTCAGGAGCCTTAACGTGACATTGAGACAGGTCCTGGACCTCTACGCCTGTGTCAGGCCGATCAGGTATTTCAGGGGGGTTCCCAGTCCTGTCAGAGAGCCCGAAAAGGTTGATATGGTCATATTTCGAGAAAATACCGAAGATGTATATGCGGGAATGGAGCTTGAATCGGGGAAGGCGGAGACAGATCGTCTTATCCGTTTTCTAAAAGATGAGTATGGCTGGGTTATTCGTCCTGATTCGGGTATCGGAATCAAACCTATAAGCAGGACCGGAAGTCGAAGGATTATCAAGGCGGCGCTGGATCACGCGATCGCTCAAAGCAGGAAGAGCGTTACCCTGGTCCACAAGGGTAATATCCAGAAGTTTACCGAAGGGGCCTTCAGAAACTGGGGATATTTGCTTGCAAAAGAGGAGTACCAGGAAAAGACGATTGTATGGGACGATCTTCAAGGTGATCTCCCGGAAGGAAAAATCCTGATAAAAGATGTTATCGCGGATATCTTCTTTCAACAGGCCCTTACACGGCCGGAGGAGTTTGATGTGATTGCAACCATGAATCTGAACGGGGATTATATCTCCGACGCCCTGGCAGCACAGGTCGGCGGCATAGGGATGGCACCCGGGGCAAATATAAATTATGAAAGCGGCTATGCCCTGTTTGAGGCCACCCATGGAACGGCCCCTAAATATGCGGGGCTTGATAAGGTGAATCCGTCTTCTCTTATTCTGAGCGGTGTAATGCTGCTTGATCACATCGGCTGGTCCGGGGCGGCAAGGAAGATAGAAAAGGGACTTGAGCAAAGTTTAAAAGAAAAGAAAGTCACCTATGACCTGGCAAGGCTCATGAAAGATGCGGAAGAAGTTTCCTGTTCAGGGTTTGCCGAGATATTGTGCGGTTACATATAGGAGTAAGAGACAGTTATCACCGGAATCCTTTCTCAGTGGGGAGGTAACTAAAACGGATCTCCGGTCATGAGGATTTTCTTAACAGGGCAATTTTTAAATAATCGAATATCGAACAGCCGAGTTACGAGTTACGAAATTCCTTCTTATTGTTTCATAATTCGTCCATTGTCATCCGATTGTTCGTCATTCAATTATTCACAGCAATAGTATCTGGACGGCGAAGAGCAACCGGCCATGCTAATAAAATTTAAGGGCGTAAACCTTTAAAAACCCTGGACACTGCACAACCTGGTGGTATTCTTTTGAGATACCCCATCAAGAAAACCGTCATGACCTCCGATTTCAAGCCAGATATCGTCTTTTTAGAAATAGGCAGTAACGGAATAATGAAGCTCCATGCCGTAAGCGGTAAGGAACTTTATTTTCCAGCTTCATAGGAAACCAGTTCCGCCACAAAACTGCCCACTGAGACGTTGCTTTTAATCCTGACGGGGATTCGCCGGGGATCCGCGGTGACCCATATCTGAAGTTTGGCACCGGGACTTTTTTGGAAGACGCCTCCTAAATGTTCCAGGTCAGGTTCCACCAGGAATGTATCATAGGGTATGCCGGAGACCTCGATTTTCTCTCTTTTTATCACTACCGCCTTTCCTATGGCGCTCTTTTTTCCGTCCGATACCGGAATCCGGATTTCCTTGTGCAAACCCGGATCATATAAACGAAAGGCAAAAAAAACGGACAGGGGATCAAAGCTGCCAGGTTCAATTTTTACAGGATCGATGCTTTCACCGAAGTTGGAATATTGAACCAGCAGCCTTTCCTGATCAAACTGGATTATCACATCTTTTTCAGAATGGCCCAGTTTTTTTTCCTTATAGAGGAGCGAACCTTTCATTTCCCTATTCACATAGGAATCAATCCTGTCACGGACCTTATAGAT
>JAFGDF010000197.1 GCA_016932235.1 Deltaproteobacteria bacterium
AAAGCCATACCCGGTGAACGCCCGCCTCTAATCTCGGGCATGTTCTGCCGGGTGGAGCTGCATGGCCCGGCGCGGACAGGAAGCATTGTTTTACCCCGGTCCGCAATCCAAAACAGCGATGTATTCATTATTGACCATGAAACCCGGCTCCGGAAAAAACATGTAGTTGTGGATTTTACTCAGGCGGAATTTGCCGTGATCAAATCCGGCCTGTCGGGAGGAGAAATGGTTGTCGTATCTGATGCATCCCCGGCCATCATAGGCATGAAAATCCTGCCGGAGATTGATGATGGTCTTCAGGAGCGTATAACGGCATTGAGTCAGGTTGAGAGGGCAAAACAATGATCCGCTTTTTTGCAAGGCATCCCACTGCAGCCAATCTGTTGATGATTGTATTTCTGGTTGCAGGCGTCCTGACCATTCCCCATATTCTCCGGGAAAGCCAGCCCGATTTTGCTCCCGGTGAAGTGGAAATCCGCGTCCCATATCCCGGCTCCGCCGCGCGGGAGGTTGAAGAGGTGGTCTGCCGGCGGGTAGAGGATGCCGTTGACAGGATCAATTTTGTGAAAGAAATCCGTTCCGACGCCCGGGAGGGCATGGCTTTGATTATCATCGAAATGACCGAAGATGGTGATATGCCCACATTTCTAAGCGATATCAGGACCGAAGTCGATGCCATCGATGATTTTCCGGTGGAGGTTGAAGAACCCATAGTATCGGAATTCGGCCGGACCGATTCGGTCATGGCTCTGCTTGTCTCAGGCCCTGTGAGCCTCCCGGACCTGAAGGCCTACGCACAAGATCTTAAAGACCGGATGCAGGAGGCAGGCATCTCACTGATAAAAATCGAGGGTTTTTCCGATCACCAACTGCGGGTATCCTTGTCTGATTCAGCGCTGCGCCGCTTTGGTCTCAGCGCTGTTACTGTGGCGGAGCGCATCGCGGCGCAAAGCAGGGACATCCCCCTGGGAACCATAAAAACCAGCGAAAGGGATATCCTGCTCCGCTTCATAGATCAGCGCCGCACGCCCGAGTCCCTGGAAAACCTGGTTATTCTGGCCGGCGATGATGGCGGAGAGATTCGCCTTGGCGACATCGCCTGGGTTGAGGATGTCTTTAAACTCGATGAAGACAAGATCATGAAGGACGGGAAACGTAATGCGCTCCTGAAAATTGAAAAAACAAAAAAACAGGACGCTATCCAGGTGGGCCGGGTGATTGAATCCTTTGTGGAAGACGAGCGCGCGCGTCATCCTCAGATGGAACTGACCATTATCCAGGACCAGACAGGCATCCTCGTGGACCGTCTCAATATGCTTACTAAAAACGGCATCCAAGGGCTGTTTCTGGTTTTTGTCACTATGTGGCTGTTTTTCAATATTCGAATCTCCTTTTGGGTATCCATGAGCTTGCCGGTCTCTTTTATGGGCGCATTTATTCTCCTCCCTCATCTGGATCTCAGCATCAACATGTTCACCATGATAGGGTTGATGATGGCACTCGGCCTGCTTATGGATGATTCCATCGTGATTGCTGAAAACATCATGGCCCACAGGCGAAGAGGTAAATCACCTGCTGCCGCGGCAATAGACGGCGCCAGAGAAGTGGCCACGGGTGTCATATCCTCCTTTCTCACGACACTCTGTATCCTGGGGCCTCTGGTCTTTATCGAGGGTCAAATGGGAAAGATTTTGAGGGTAGTTCCCATGATGTTAATACTGGTACTGGCCGTGAGCCTGATCGAAGCCTTCTGGATTCTTCCCGCACACCTCAACCACACCATGCGCAAGCTTAACCCTAACGTAAAAAACCGTTTCAGGCACCGCTTTGATTCTTTTTTTGACTGGGTGAGAGACTGTCTTTTGGGAGGGACTGTTGAGGTGCTGCTGAGATGGCGCTACCTTTTTCTGGCTTCGGTAATCGCAATATTTGTCTTTTCACTGGGGATGGTGGCTTCCGGAAAAATCAAATTTCAGGCTTTTCCCGAACTGGAGGGGGATGTTGTGATGGCCAGGCTGCTGATGCCCCAGGGGACGCCCCTTTCACGCACCGAAGCAGTGGCTGAACATATTGAGGCGGCCCTTGAACGGACCAACCGGAAGTTCAAAGAATATCAGCCCGGCAACCTGGACCTCGTCAGAAATGTCTATACCCAGTACAATTTAAATACGGAGGCCTTTGAAAATGGTCCCCATGTGGCCACTATCACCGTAGACCTGCTGACCGCGGAAAAGAGGTGGGGTACCATTGAATCTTATCTGGCTGACTGGCGCAAAGAAATCGGCAATCCGCCGGATGTGCTCAGCCTGACCCTGAGCGAGCCGGGCCACGGGCCGGGTGGCCGTCCCATCGAAGTGCGTCTCAGAGGAAAAGAACTGGATGAAATGAAAAAGGCCGTGACTGACTTAAAAGACTGGTTTAGCCAATTCGAAGGCGTGGTGAATCTGGCGGATGATCTCAGGCCGGGCAAACCTGAACTGAGGATAAGGATGAAGGAAGGGGCATATGGTATGGGGATCAATGCCGCTGATATCGCCCGCCAGTTGAGGGCCTCCTTCCAGGGGCTTGAAGCCTATGAATTTCAGTCGGGTCCGGAGTCCTATGGAGTAGAGGTCCGTTTGGCCGGCATGGATCGAGACAGCCTCCAGCACCTTGAAGATTTTAATCTGGCTCTCCTCAACGGAAACCAGGTTCCATTAAGGGTGGTGGCCACCTGGGAAGTTGAAAGGAGATGGGCGCGAATTGCCCGTTTCAACGGCATGCGGGCCGTTACCCTGCGCGGAGATGTGGATGGCCGTCTGATCAACGCCAATGAATTAATGAAGTTTTTCACCAAAACCTATCTCAACAAATTTAATGAGGCCTATCCGGACCTGCAACTTGCGATCGCCGGTTCTCTCGAAGAGAGCGACACAACAATGAAATCCATGTTCAGCGCCATGGCTATCGGGTTTATCGGGATATTTGTTCTGCTAAGCTTTCAGTTCAAAACCTATACTGAGCCATTCATCGTGATGCTGTCTATCCCCTTCTCCCTGATTGGCGTGATCTGGGGGCATAAGCTCATGGGCGTACATATCAGTATGCCGAGCCTGCTTGGGTTTATTGCGTTGGGAGGAGTGGTCGTGAATGATGCCATCCTGCTGGTGATTTTCCTGAAAAATGCCAGGAAAGAAGGCCTGTCCATTGAGGAAGCTGCCTCACGGGCAAGCAGGGCCCGTTTCCAGGCGGTCCTGTTGACATCGTCCACCACCATTGCTGGTCTGCTGCCGCTGATGTTTGAAAAGAGTCTTCAGGCCCAGATGCTGATTCCCCTAGCCATCAGCACATCATTCGGACTGATGGCGAGCTCGGTTCTGGTGTTATTGGTAATCCCCTGCATGTATTTGATCCTTGGGGATTTAAAAATGGCGGAAAAAATCGGAGCGGGATCAGAGGCAGATCCTGTTAAGGACCTTTAAATTTCTATCTCTATACACCTTGTTTGCGCTGGAGCAAAGACAAAAATAACACTATAAACGATAATATGCGCAATGAGTCTAGATTCGAAAATAACCGTCAGCGAATTGATAACAAATCATCCATCCGTGATGGACGTTTTCATTAAGCGAAAAATGCTCTGTGTCGGGTGTCCGGCCGAAAGTTTCCATACGCTGGAGGACATCGCCCGCATATACGGTATCGCATTGAGACAATTAATCAAAGAGCTGAAAGATGCCATCGTGGCCGGAGATAAACCATGAGCGGACTGTGTCGTGTCCATCAGGAAAGGGATCTCTTCCGAAAAAGCGCCGGATATCTGTTTTCAAAGGGTATCAATCATGACCCGGCGGCGGGTTTTAAGCCAAAACATCCTATTTACAAAGGAGACACTCTTATGAACAAAAGAAAGATCAAAGAAAAAATTTCATGGTTGGGGGCCGTTGACTGGGACAGGCGCCTTTTTGATTCACTTATTCCCCTTCCGGACGGGACGACCTATAACGCCTATCTGGTTGAAGGGAGCGAGAAGACCGTTCTGCTGGATACGGTCGATCCGCCTATGGCCGATGAATTGATGGCGCAACTGAGCGGGGTGAACAAAATCGACTTTATAGTCTCTCATCATGCAGAGCAGGACCATTCCGGGTCTATCCCCCAAGTTCTGGACAGGTTCCCGGAAGCAAAGGTCGTCGTGACGCCAAAAGCCAAAGGGATGCTCACAGACCTCCTGAACATCCCTGAAAACGCCTTTGTCACCGTTGAAGACGGCGAAAAGCTATCCCTTGGAGACAAGACTCTTAAGTTCATCCACACTCCATGGGTACACTGGCCGGAAACCATGGTGACATATCTTGAAGAGGATAATATTCTCTTCAGTTGCGATTTTTTTGGTTCACACATCGCGACTGGTGATCTTTTCGTGGCCGACCAGGGACGTGTGTACGAAGCCGCCAAACGATACTTCGCAGAAATCATGATGCCCTTTCACAATATGATCGAAAAGAATATCGAGAAACTCAAAGGGTATGACATTCAAATAATTGCCCCGAGCCATGGCCAGATCTACGACCGGCCGGCCTGGATCATGGAAGCCTACCTGGATTGGGTGAAAGGTTCTCCCCACAACCTGGTTGTCTTACCTTTCGTGTCCATGCACGGCAGCACCCGGCAGATGGTTGATCACCTGGTATCCTGTCTGGTCGAATACGGGGTACGCGTCGAACTGTTCAACCTGGCCGTCACCGATATCGGAAAACTCGCCATGTCGCTTGTCGACGCGGCGACGGTTGTTGTTGGAGTGCCGACAGTTCTGGCCGGTCCTCATCCCCTGGCCGCTTACGCAACATTTCTGGCCAACGCGCTGCGCCCCAAGGCAAGGTTTCTTTCCATTATCGGATCTTACGGGTGGGGTGGAAAGACCGTGGAAACACTTGCGGGAATGATTCCCAATTTGAAAGTAGAAGTGCTGGATCCTGTTCTGTGCAAGGGGGTTCCCTCGGAGACAGATCTTAAAGCGCTGGATCATCTGGCCGCTGTAATTTCGAAAAAACACAAGGAGAACGGCTTTAGATAGAATGTGGATAAGACGAATGACAACAATGTAAAAGCAAAGGAGAAAGATCATGTTTTGTTTTCAATGTCAGGAAACGGCAAAGAACCAGGGCTGCACCGTAAAAGGCATGTGCGGAAAGCCCGAGGAGACCGCGGATCTTCAGGATCTGCTTATTTACGTGTGTAAGGGCATAGCGGTTTACGGGGAAAAATTGAAGGAAAAAGGCACGGTGGACAAAAGCGCCGGCCGCTTCATATGTGAAGCACTTTTCGCCACGATTACCAATGTGGCCTGGGACGATGACAGGATTATTGATTGGATTAAGCAGGCCCTCAAGGTCCGGGACGCGGTCAAAGAAAAGATCGGCGCCGATATATCCGGCGCGCTGCCGGACTGCGCCACATGGGCTTCGGATGACAGGGAGGAGATCATTTCCATGGCCAAGTCCGATGAGGTCCGTATAACGGCCGCGCAAAACGAGGATGTGCGATCCCTGAGAGAGATGTTGATCATCGGTTGCAAGGGTATTGCCGCCTACGCCGATCATGCGGCGATTCTCGGCCATGAAAAGGATGGCATCTATGCCTTTCTCATGGAGGCCCTGGCATCCACCACCAGGGAGCTTTCGACGGATGAGATGATCGCCATGGTCATGAAGGCCGGAGAAACCGCAGTAAATACCATGGCTTTGCTGGACGAGGCCAATACCCAGACCTATGGCAACCCGGAGATAACGGAAGTCAATATCGGAGTCGGCAGCAACCCCGGGATCCTGATATCAGGGCACGACCTGAAAGACATGGAGGAACTGCTCAAACAGACCGAAGGAACAGGCGTGGATGTTTACACCCACGGCGAGATGCTCCCCGCTAATTATTACCCCGCATTCAAGAAGTACGGTCATTTCGTGGGTAACTACGGCGGATCGTGGTGGCACCAGAACAAGGAATTCGAATCCTTCAACGGTCCTATTATTCTAACCACTAATTGTCTTATTCCTATAAAAAAGGAAAACACCTATCTGGAAAGATTGTTTACCACCGGAGTCGTCAACTACCCGGGAGCCAGGCATATAGCGGACAGGCCGGATGGCGGAACAAAGGATTTCTCCGCGGTAGTGGAGATGGCAAAAAGATGCGCGCCGCCGCAGGAGATCGAGTCCGGCAAGATCGTGGGAGGTTTCGCTCATAATCAGGTCATGGCCCTTGCAGATAAGGTTATCGACGCCGTAAAGTCGGGAGCCATCAAGCGCTTTGTTGTCATGGCCGGCTGTGATGGAAGGCAGAAGGCGCGTTCCTATTTTACCGAAGTGGCCGAGAATCTTCCAAAAGACACGGTGATCCTGACGGCCGGCTGCGCCAAATACCGCTACAACAAGCTCGACCTGGGCGATATCGGCGGTATTCCACGTGTTCTGGATGCCGGGCAGTGCAATGATTGCTATTCCCTGGCCGTGATCGCGCTTAAACTCAAGGAGGCCTTCGGGTTGAATGACATCAATGAATTGCCTGTTTCCTACGACATCGCCTGGTATGAACAAAAGGCCGTGGCCGTGCTGCTGGCCCTGTTATACCTGGGTGTAAAAGGCATTCGCCTCGGGCCAACGCTGCCGGGCTTCCTCTCGCCCAATGTTGCCAGTGTCCTGGTGGAAAAATTCGATATCAAGCCCATTGGAACAGTACAGGAAGACATCGCGGCAATGATGGCGGGCAAATAATTCCTGAAAAAGCGGAGCGGGCGAGTTCCCGTAGATTGCCGCGGGATTGACGGGCGTATCAAAATAATGTGGAGGAACAATGGATAAAGCAGAGCTTATAAAGAACATCCCCTTTTCGGAACCCCATGTGATTGCGGACCCTGGTGAATTACGAGAAGGGAAGGGTTGTGAGCCGCACCTTTGCCCAGAACGATGCCTTAAGCCTGACCCTCTTTGCCTTTGATCAAGGGGAAGGACTGAGCACCCATGCCGCGCCGGGAGATGCGATGGTTCATGTTTTAGACGGCGAGGTTGAGCTCACCATCGGAGGTAAAAATGTAATTGCCTGCACAGGAGAGATTGTCGTGATGCCGGCGGACATTCCTCATTCAGTAAATGCCGTAAAACCCTTCAAGATGTTGCTTACAGTGGTAAAGAAGCCAAAGGGCACATGATTTTCAGCAGGCTGTCGGCCAAAGTCCGACGCGTTAAAAAATCTTGTGTTTATCAGGCGGTATCGAATATAATAATTGCCGAAAAAATTCGCAATTTCTTGAATAAAGTTGTTATAAATTCGGTGTCCGTTTAGATTGAGGAGTTATGAAACAGGCAAAAGCCACCCAGACTCTATGATGGGTGGCTTTTGTGTTTTAAGGGGGTTATATTTTGGCTATCAGTTTGTCGGACTTTGCCCGACAAACTGATGTAAAGATTTTAAAAATGATTTTAATTTAAGAAGTTAAATTTTTTCATTGGCCAATTGCAATGAATAAGATCGGATATGAATATCGCCAAAACAAAGTCAAATTTTAATCTTACTAGGAGACTGCCGGATAAAATCCGGCAGTCTCCTAGGCTTCTGGTAATAGATAATTATGATTCCTTTACCTATAATCTTGTGCAGATGTTTATACTTCATGACCTCTTGATTCAGGTCAGCCGGAGCGACAGAATATCAATACAGGAAATTAATATCTTTGCTCCTGATTATATTCTCATAAGCCCGGGACCGAAGGATCCCGCGCATTCAGGGCTCTCCATGGAGGTCATAAATGCCTTTCTTGGAAAAGTTCCGATATTAGGCGTGTGTCTCGGCATGCAATGCATAAATGAGGTTTTTGGGGGAAAAACAGTGCGCAGTCAAAAGCCCGTGCATGGAAAAACAAGCAAGATATACCATGAAGGTTTCGGAATCTTCAAAGATGTGCCTTCGCCATTTATCGCGGCCAGGTATCACTCCCTTGTGGTTGAGAAAAGGGATAAGGAATTGATCATTACAGCCAGGTGCGCTGATGGAGTCGCGATGGGCATTTCTCATCCTTCTCTTCCTCTTCACGGGGTCCAGTTTCATCCCGAAAGTTTTTTGACAGAACACGGCCATCTTATTATTGAAAATTTTCTTAAACTCGGGCCTGCTGATGTCTGAGACCCTGAAAGACCGAATAAGGGACCTGGCCGGTACTGTTGCAGGGCTGAATATAGAGAAATTTCCGCTTGAAAAACCGTTTTTGGATGTGGCCTCAAGGTTTGCCGACCTGACTGGCACGGTGATCCTCATGAGCGGAACCGATCTGGATTGCGCGAGATATCATATACTGGCGACCTTGCCCTGGATAACCTTCACGGGCAAAGGCAACAGGATGAAAATAGCATCTCGAGACAGGGCCCTTGAGCTAGAGTCAGATCCCTTTGAAACCCTCAGGTCATTACTGGATGCCTTTCATGTGATGCCGGAGAAGATTCCCGGTGATATCACAATTCCGGTAGCAGCAGGCCTGTTCGGATACCTGTCCTATGACCTGAAGGATTTTCTGGAAGATCTTCCGCGAACGTCGCTTGACGATCTTGATTTGCCTCGGATATGCATGTATGCTCCTACAATTATTCTGGTTCATGACCGATCATCCGGAGATACTTATCTCTGTTCCCAGAAGCTGGAGCTGGATGGAGTTGACATCACAGGCCGTCAAAGAAAGAAATTTTTCAGCATAAGCCACGACAAGCCATTAATAAGAGGGAGATACGGAAAGGATTCAGGCTATTTCAGGTCAAGTTTCACCAGAAAGGATTACGTCAAAGCGGTTGAAACAATAAAGGAGTATATCGCTTCAGGACACGTTTATGAGGTTAATCTCTCACAGCGTTTTGAAACAGGATTTACTGGCGACCCCTTCAGCCTTTTTCAGGATCTTTATAAGCAGAATCCCGCACCGTTTTTTTCATTTATTAACGCCGGCGGGATAAAGATAGTTTCCACCTCTCCTGAACGCTTCATAACGAGAACCGGATCGAGCGTCGAGACAAGACCGATCAAAGGAACAAAACCGAGGGGGAAAACCATTGAGGAGGACGCGAGTTATCGAAACAGCCTCGTTAACAGCATTAAAGATGACGCTGAGCTTTCCATGATAGTAGATCTCCTGCGTAACGATCTTGGAAAGGTTTGCAAAGGCGGTAGTGTAAGGGTAAGGGAGCACAGGAGGGTTGAAGCGTATGAGAATGTCTATCACCTAGTTTCCATCGTCGAAGGTCAACTGGACCCGGAATATGATTCTGTGGATCTCATAAAGGCAACCTTTCCGGGAGGGTCAATTACCGGTTGCCCCAAGATCAGAAGCATGGAGATCATCGACGAGCTGGAGCCCGTAAGAAGACAAATATATACGGGGTCAATAGGATATATAAGCTTTCATGATACAATGGATCTTTCAATCGCCATTCGCACCGCCGCCATACTGAATAAAAGGATCCTGTTCTCTGTCGGAGGTGCGGTTGTCTTTGATTCCGACCCTGAAGAAGAGTTTGAAGAGACTTTGCATAAGGGAAAAACTCTTATGAATGCGCTAAAAAAAGGATATACAGATCAGGAAAATGAAAATTTCGTGTGGATGAACGGCGGCCTGCTCGCATCGGACCAGGCAAAAATCCCCGTTACGGATCCGGGCTTTCAATATGGATACGGCTTCTTTGAGACGATCCGGGTGAGCAATGGCGAACCAGGATATCTAACCAAGCATATAGAGCGCTTTGAATATACTTGGAAGTGCCTGTTTTTCAGGGATCCGCCCGATATTACCTGGAAAGATGTAATTTCCCAGGTAATAAATATGAATCATTTGGAGAGCGAGGTCTCGGCAGTAAAGATTATGGCGGCAAAAGGCAAGAGGGAAAAACCGCCCTATGATGACAAGCTGATCGTAACGGCAAGAAAATACCAGCATCGCCTGGAAGGGAAAAAGGGCAGGGGCCTGAACCTTGTTCAATATACGGAGCCCAGGCAGACACCCCTGGCCTCCCATAAGACAATGAATTACCTGTACTATTATCTCGCAGGAAAGTACGCGGAGTCCCGCGGAGCAGATGAAGCGCTGATATTGAACCCGGACTCAAGCGTGTCCGAGACAAACAGCGGGAATATTTTGCTCATCAGGGATAAAGTCATTCTAAAACCCGTTTCACCGCACGTCTTACCGGGGATAATGGAGAATGTTGTGTGTGATATCCTGGAAAAGCGGGGCTTCAGGATTGTTAAAGAGAAGATAATGCCCGGTGATCTGTATGATGCTGATCTTGTGCTTATGTGTAATTCACTCATGGGGGCTGTTCCTGTTATAAAAATGGACGGAACTGATCTGGCCTGTGCCTCGGATCTTTGGGTTGAAATAAATAAGATCGTCCTGTAGATGATAAGAGTCCGCGGCACCCTGGAAATTGTTGTGATTCCGCTTGAATAATAACGGGTATTCATCGAAAATATCCATGATTGCCTGCGCGGTGCATAAAGAACTGTTTAAGGCAGTTTCCTGAAGACTGCCGGCAGTTTAAATATTACGGGGGAACTCATGATGGTGCGCATAAGATTATTGCTCATTTTGCTGACAATGCTTTCATTAATCAATATTGCCTGCGGCCCGGGGGAGAAGGGCAGTGCCCCGGATCTTCAGGGTATCGGGGATAGAAAGCTCTTCACATTCATATCAGACGGTGAACATTATCTAGCCAGTGCCCGGCCGTTTCCTTTAAGCCCCGAAACATCGCTGAAATCAGCCCTTGATAAGCTTGGGACACATCTCGCGGATACTTTTTTCCATAAGACATACCTGAACGAAGAAACGAATATCCGGTTTGAAACCGTCAGTATCCATGATATTCTCGTGGAGCCTCGCGGTCTCAGGATTGGGGTCGTCAATATGATTGATGAAGAAGAATTTGCCATGAGCTATTTTTTCCAGGGATCGACCGGCGCTCAGACGACATTCTATATGCTTTCAGCAACCTTTACACAGCCTCATCTGGCCGTTCCGCTTGTGGACGGCCTTATCCTTCTCTACAACGGCAAAGTGCTCCCTGAAATGGACCATATTAATCTGTCAGGCATATTGACGCCGGGGACGTTAAGAAATGCGGCTGTTCGGGCTATTCAAAACACCAGGACAGAACAGGCGAATGTGCCCGCTGTCTCACAGCAGGATATTACCACTGAGTCAACAGCATGAAAATAATGGACAGGGTCATTCTCCATATAGATATGGACGCCTTTTATGCCTCCGTCGAACAGGTGGACGACCCAAGGCTGATGGGCAAACCGGTCATTGTTGGAGGGACTTCTCGCAGGGGGGTTGTTTCAGCGGCCAGTTATGAGGCCAGAAAATTCGGCGTGCATTCGGCGATGCCCATGTATCAGGCCAGAAAGTGCTGCCCTTGCGCTTTCTTCCTGCCCGTTCGCATGGGCCGCTACCTTGAGATATCAGGAAGGATTATGGATATCCTGCATGACTTCTCTCCTCTTGTTGAGCAGGTGTCTATTGATGAGGCATATATGGATCTTACGGGTACCGGGAGACTTCTCGGCAGGTCTGAGTGCATAGGCAGCAATATCAAAAAAAGAATAAGAGAGGAGACTTCCCTGACATGTTCCATCGGTATAGCCCCCAATAAATTCCTTGCCAAGATCGCATCGGAAATGGATAAACCGGACGGTCTTGAAATTATAAGGCCATGGGAAATTAATGATTTCATTGATGCGCTGCCTCTGGGCAAGGTGCCGGGGATTGGCGAAAAGACCCTTAAAACATTCCATGATATGAAACTTTTCTGTCTCGGAGATATAAAGAAAGTTCAACCCCAATTTTTAACCAGAGGGTTGGGAAGATTGGGCGAAAGGATTATTGAGTTATCAAAAGGGATAGATAATTCCAGGGTAATACCGTATTCGGATGCAAAATCGATAAGCAGCGAAGACACACTCCCTCATGACACCCATGATATTTCAACGCTGAAAAAAAATCTTATCGTCCAGTCCGGCATAGTTGGAAAAAGGCTCAGGAAAAGAGAATTGAAAGGCTCAACCATAAACCTTAAGGTAAAGTACGCAGATTTTAAGCAGATTACCAGGAGGTTAACACTCGATGAACCGACCAATTCAACTCAGACAATTTACAACGCCGGGATTAATCTGTTACATGCCGTGGACATATCTCCAGGATGCAGGCTGATCGGCATAGGAGTATCGAATCTGATTTCGGAGAAAAAGGACACCGAACAGCTGGCACTCTTTAAAAGCGGTAAAGAACAAGAAGATTCATGGAAAAAGGCTGAAAAGGCGATAGACATTATTAAAGAAAGATTTGGAGATGATGCCATAAAACGGGGGGTGACTTTAAAAAGCGACCCGTAGATCCGGAACAGGTGATCTACGGGTCGCTTCTGTCTCTAGTTTTTGTAAAAAATTTAAAGGGTTAGGTTGATAAGTGAAGGATTGGACGATCTTTCTCCTTTTATGTATCTGGCAACCCGATATGCCGTTTTTCTCTCAGGAACAGATCTCAATGACATGATGTTTGAAGATCTCCTTGGAAAAGATGCACGGTCATTCGAGAAGCTCTTTATGAGCGCCATCCGGAACCTCCCGCTTTTTAAGTTTAACCCACGGAGTCTTTGGAAGCCAGGTTCCAAAGCCCGTCCGTTGTTTTATCGTTTTGTGTTGGAGTCTGACGGCGCAAAATCATTTTTCACATGCTTCAAAGAACAAATTTTAATAATGAGTATGCTGTTTCACTCTGTATGTATTATCGGCATTTACCCTGAAAAACATTAACACTTTTCCAGAAAATTTTTGACCTCCCTGATTCCGGGAATACCGGCCCAGGCCCCTATCTTCCTGCATTTAAGCGCGGACACCGCCGACGCAAAACGCATGCATTCCCTCACTCCCCATTCCTGAAGCAGGCCATAGATATACGCCCCGTGAAACACGTCACCGGCTCCGGTCGTGTCAATAGCTTTAACCTTAAAAGCCTTTTGGCGAATCATTTCTCCGTTAAGAGAGCCCACACAGCCTTTTTCTCCCAGTGTGACGATGATGGTTCCCTTGCATAATCTCTTCAGTGCGATAATGGATTTTTCCGGACTTATGCCTCCCCTGACAATAGGCGCGGCAAAAGATTCTGATGCGATAAGGATATCCACCAGAGGCAGCAGCCTTTCCGCGCCTTTTCTCATTGTTCCGGCGTCCATCACAACCTTAAGTCCCATCCTCCTGGCCTGGACAGCCGCCTCGATGCCAGCCTCGATCATCAGGCTGTCAAGATGAAGGACTTTGGCCTCACTAAAACCGCCAATAGAAATATCCTCGGATTCAAGAAATGGCACGGTGCCTCTTCTCCAGAAGATAGATCTTTTGGCTGTTCTTTGCGTAATTGCGATAAATGCGAACTGAGAAGAGAATCCGGGCGTGATTTTGAGGTTGGTTGTGTCAATATCCTCGGAGTGAAGTCCCTCCAGTATTTTTTTCCCAAAATAATCATCTGAGATTGAGCCGATAAACGAGGATTTTACTCCCAGACGCGAAAGAGTTACCAGGGCCGTTGCAGCAGGACCGCCGCATTGCATACTCAGATCCATGAGTTCAATCTTTCCGTCCTCCGGGGGATAAGAACCGATTCTCCCCAGGTAATCAACACATGCCTGCCCTATACCAATAACCCGGACTGTTTTCATGATTGGGACATCTTCAATTTAGATAAAGGGACATAAAGGAGTTTACCATGCCGCGATTTTCAGCCATCAGGTCAGATATAAGCCTGTTGTCTATTTTTGGCTGATTAATTCAGATCATTCAATTCCTTTGTTACCATGTTCAGGTTATTTTGAAGTTTTTCGATCATATTCGATTTCGGATATTTATAAATCAGGCCCTTAAGGATATCTCTGGATGATTCAAGAAGTCCTCTCTTCTTCATCGGATCGTCACTTCTCTTTGCGTCAAGGAAAATCTTGGCTGCCCTGTTTCGCTCGCTGTTGATCTGTTTTTCAACCGCGAGGGCCCTGAGCCTTTTTATCTCTTCTGATGGGGATTCCTGGTCGAAGCTGAATTCATCAAGCCTGGAAATGGCCTCTTCATAATTCTCTTCTTCAATCAGACGTATAGCCAGCTCCATTTTAGCCGTTTCTTCCGATACCGTGTCCTTGTTTTGTTCAGCCTTTTCAACGTCTTTAAGTGCTTTTTCTATAAGTTCAAGCTCAGAAGGATCATCGGTTCTGAGACGCCTTTTCAGAAGCGATAGTTTTGCTTCATCGTAAGCGCCTCTTTTTACCATTCTATTTACCTCCACATGCCAGTCTTCTGCCGCGTGGGCCTCAGGAATACCTTCATCTTGCGAATCTTTTTCAAATGGCGACGAAACATCCTCTTCCTGCTCTATTTTCTGCTTAATCTTCGTATAAATGCTGGTCCGTTCGTCAAGACTGTCGACAAGTTTTTCATAAACTCCCACTGCCTTCTGCCTGTTTCCCAGATCGAGCAACCATTCGATGACATTGGCTCTCAGGTGAATAATATCGGGCTTTCCCTCCAGCCCCCGGATCACCTTCTCGCCTGTTTCTACAGCATCGCGGGTTAGACCTGATTTTGCGAGTGAGGAAGAAAAAATCAGACCTATTTCAGGGGTTAATGAATCAGAACCAAATGCGTTTTCAAGTTCCCTGCATTTTGCGATTGCGCCCTCGTAATCCTCTGAAAGATATTTATCAATGATGTCTTTTTCCCGGGTTGTATATTCTTTTAGAACATTTGAATAACGAAGATCGTCCTCTTTTTTACCTTCGGAAACAAGCCTCTGATAATGCTTTTCGAGGCTTCTGAAAAGCACATCAATAGTTTTCTGACAATCAGCGCTCCCTGCCGCGTTATGTGCCTTTTCATAGTCTGACAGAAGTTCATGGGCAAGCATCCTCTCTTCATCTCTCAGATCGCTGCTTTGGGAAATGTTTTTAAGCGAATCCATCCTGATCTGCAGGGTCTCCAGAGGCAAAAGGGGAACCGGTGGAGGTTGCTCCAACTCAACGGGTTTTGCAACGATCACCTCTTTCTTGATCACGGGGAGGCACCCTGAAAGGGCGATTAATATGGGAAATAAATAGATATAACTCATTTTAAAGACGCTATTCATATTCTACTCCTTGAAAAGGCTCAAAATATCTGAGGGGATGCAGTCTATCATCATTCCACCCGGCATGAGAATATATCTCAGGAGAATCTCCATTGAAGTGTCTCCCGGATCCTGCGACAGGCAGTCCGGTAACAGGATGGACCTTAATGGCGATCAATCTTTCATCGTCATGGATTGCCGTAGTCTGATTCGCGAATGCGAGGTCGGCCAGCTGGATATTTTCCGTGTATTCCCTGCTGTTAACTATAATATTTGCCACGTCGATCCAGAGGGGGAGCGCACCTGAAGCGCCATAAATTGTTGTTTGTCCTCCCTTCAGAGGCCGGTTATCGTCATACCCTACATAGCCTGCTATGACATATCCATTGTCGAAACTGAACTTGCCTGAGTCTGTTTTCATTCCCGGGATAAAACCGACAAAACTGGAGTTTGTGAAATTATTGGAAGTCCCTGTCTTTCCGAATGCCGGAACAGGAAAGCTCAGCTCACCGCTTTCAAAGTCTTTCAAGATCTGGACGTTCCCCGCTGCCGCCCGGCCTGTGCCGTTTTCAATAACATGCCTGAGTATCTCCTTTATCTCGCTGGAAACCATCTCGGATATAACCTTTTCCTTATGAGGCCGGTATTCCCATAGTATTTCTCCATTCCTGTCAACAATTTTTAGAATTACGGGCGTATATGGAGGACCAGTATCATCTCTGTATCTATAAAGAGAGGAGACCATCATGCTGTTGTATGCAACTGCCGCCTCAAGGATGCTTATTGAATTCGCTCCAAGGGGAAATGAAAGGACCGGCTCGAGCTCGGTAAAAATCCCCATCTTTTCCGCCAGGCATTTCACGTAGATGAGATTGACCAGGGTCCTGAAATCCCTTGTGCTATAAAGTACTTCAGGGTCATATCTTTTGTGTTTGAGGAATTCTCCGTAATTTTCCTTTATCCTTTCCTGGATAAGAGAAATTACCCCGGAGGGGATAATATTGTCAATCCAGACATCATCCGGGAGCGGTCCCTTGCTTTGTAAAGAGACTGGATCCGGTAAAAGATCTTCGAAGCTTTCCAGATTGTTGGGATTTTCAGAATAGACGATCCTCCCTTTTCCTCCGCTTGCGGCGATATAATAGAAATCATCCATAGCCTCATTAACTGAATTGAAATATTCCGTATCATTTTTATTATAAAAATCAATAAGATGTTTAAAATCATTAAACTTATTAATCATCCTTGTATTCTGCGCCTGAAGCCTCGCGAAGCTCAGTCTTGCTATCGTGGCATATTCCTCTTCAGAAATCATTGGCGTTCTTTCACCAACATCATAGTGAAGGCTTGAAATCCTGTCCAGTATCTCATCAAGACCGCTGAAGATCAGGTCCGGTTCTATATCTTTCTTTGCTTTGAGAAAGGCCGCTTCCAGTAAAGCGTCACGATCAACAATCACTCCATAACGGTCCCGTATTCTTTGAATATACTCCTGATAATCTTCGGTTGCTTGCCTGTGCAGGCCCAGGAGTTCGACTACCTGCCGAAACTCACTCTGGTTGAGATTGTCGGTTAAATGATAGAGGAGCCATACTGTGGCAAGATTTTCTGATTTTGCGCCCGCCCAGGTCATGGAGACCTTGTCGCTTTTTGGTTCGTGATCAGGTCTTGGAAAGTAGAGCGTGTCTTCAAAGCTGAAGATGTCCCTTTTATTCGGCAGCGTATCGAGGTTATTCCATTTCAACTGAACGGCGGCAGTATATACGAGCGGTTTAAAAATTGAACCGAGCTGTCTTCTGGCGTCTGACGCACGGTTAAAATAACGATTAAAGTACCCGCCGACTAGCCCCCTGACCATACCTTTGTTTAAAACCACCACCCCGCCTTCAAGCTCGGGAATGACTGAAAGAATCAGGCGCTGATCCTCCCCATCTCCTTCGTTGTCCTGTAACTGCACGGGTACGACATCATCGACATGAAGCAGTTTCAGAAAATCAGTTACATTCTTTTTCTCAAGCCTGGCCCAGCCTCCGATTTTCCATTTCAGCCATGATTCCGCGACATCTTTCATTCCCTCGTAACCGATTACGCCTCCTCCGTTATCCCACGAAACCACTATGGCCGGTTTTTCAATATCGCTTATAATCTGGCTGACACGCGCGAAAAAGGGGATATCGTCTCCGGGCACATCAAAATCAGCTCCGGAATGTCTTCTGTATCTGTCCCTGAATTCATTGACCCCGTACCCTGCAATCCTTACGTCAAGATTGGAAAGGTGATATCTGAGGCTCTTCAGAGCCGCATCCTGGATCTCCTTATTTATGGATGTATGGATCCCGATGCCTGATGTCGCGATATTTTCCACGCCTTGATCCCTGAGAATAGTCCTGAAATAAGCTGTTTCGAGCTGTTCACGAACGTAATCCATTATTACATTCAGCCTGTATGTGACGGTCCCCTCGTTGAACGGCACCTCTTTTTTCAGCGCATCAATGTATTGATGTTCACTGATAAGTTCCATAAGACGCATTTGCCTGAGGACATAGTCTTTCCTGATTTTGGCCCTGCGAATGACCGCCTCCTTTTCAGTGTCGTTCTTTTTAGGAAAGGGATTGTACGTGGAGGGGCTTTTTACCGATCCCGCTATAAAAGCGGCTTCAACGAGATCAAGCTCCTCCGCGTCTTTATTGAAGTAGTATTCAGCCGCTATTCTAAGACCTTTGCCGAAACCTGTCACAAAGAACTGGTTTGCATACATCTCTATTATCTCTTCCTTGCTGTAATTCCTCTCGAGTAATAAGGCCTGAATAAGCTCTTTTAACTTGGCCGTATAGGTCCTTTTTTCACGTTTGAAGATATTCTTTGCGGTCTGCTGTGTAAGCGTGCTCCCTCCCTGGACTATCTCGCCTTCTTTAATATTTGTGATAAACGCCCTCGCAATTGCCCGGATATCAAATCCGGGGTGTTGAAAAAAATTTTTGTCTTCAGAGGCTATGAGTGCTTTTATAAAATTCCGGGGAATCTCATCATACCTTATATATTTGCTGTGCGTCTTTTCAAAAAAGACGCCGATCGGGGTTGTGCCGTCATCAAAATAAACCGGGCTTTCTGAAAGAATAATCTGATCAATGGCGCCCCGTTCAATGTGCGAAAGGGTTTCTTTCGATACCCTAGTGTAGATCAAAGCGAATATGACTGCGGCTATAATGATTACAGGCAGTATGATATATACAGATATCTTAAATGTCTTTTTTACCATATTGAACTATTGCTTTAGTGTGCTAATCGGGGATGGTTGAAACCCCTCGCCTGCGGGCGAATCAAGTTCTTAATTGTCGCCTAGGAGCCTGTCGGACTTTATCCGACAGGCTCCTAATAAAATTTAGATTTTATTTGGTTTTTGGCGATATTTATATACAATCTTATTCATTGCGACCTGGAAATGAAAATATGCAACTTTTTGAAATAAAATCATTTTTCAAATCTTTGCAGCAGTCTGTCGGCCAAAGTCCGACAGACTGCTAGCGACTTATCTTTTATATTGTGCTTTCTAATTCTCGGATGTCTTTTGATCGTGCCCGGACTCTGTTACAGGAAAAGGGGAATATTCGTCGCCTTCTATGCTCTCTATCCGGTAGGGGACTGTCTTCAGAAAAATACCTACTTTTCCACTTTCAGCGACCCGCCACAATCGGCCTGTTTCAGTGTCCAGCATGAAAAGATCCTTTGAGGAATCCGATACCTGTCCGAACACATACCTGCCGTACTCTGAGGACAGTACCCTGTTATAAGTCTTTGATTCCTCCTGTGTGGCGCCGATTCCGATAGGCTGGGCTGAACATACAGCGGGACCCGAGAAGATAAGAAAGACCAGAACGCCACAGGCAGCTATTAATCTGAAATATATGCGCATAAAAATCTCCTTTCTGATATCCTATACACAGAAAGATGCCATAAAGGCCGCCTTTGTCAAGAAAATATTTGATAAACCGACAATTTGCAGGGCAGGGGATGGTGAAGATATTCTGTGGTACTGGGTGCGATGCCAGAGGCGCGAAGACGCAAAGGACGCGAAGTTAGTGTCCCGCTCGGGGATGTTTGAATCCCCTCATCTCTAGGCGAAGCAAGTTCTTACTTGCCGCACAGCGACTTATATTTTATGAAGCAAATTTTCTTCAATAGCGAGCTGGGCCAGGGACCGCAGAATCCAGGGTTCAATTTAAATACTATAGATTCTTCGATCAAGTCGAAGAATGACAAAAAAACGAAATTTTGAGGCCGTCTATCGGGTCATTCTGCGGCTTGACCGCAGAATCCACATCTAAAAAATCGAATTTAAATTTATTTAGCAATGATCTTGATCAATATATAAAACCGTACAATTGCTATTTAGGTCTGTAGATCGCGCCAGGGCGGGCAAGCATGCCCTGTGCTGGATCCAGGGTCGATAGACGAGGGTAGTTTATTTGATACTCACGTGGTTTCAATCCACGCCCCCGTGCGGGGGGCGACTTGCCTTACCTGATGGCCGGACGGTTTTTATAGTTTCAATCCACGCCCCCGTGCGGGGGGCGACTGGTCCTTTTGACTGCATTGTGACTTGACAATATGTTTCAATCCACGCCCCCGTGCGGGGGGCGACACAGAACTACGTTGATCCGCCGTTGGAGGTTAAGGTTTCAATCCACGCCCCCGTGCGGGGGGCGACAGAGATCGGTTCCCGAGGATCTCCGGCAGGTCGGGTTTCAATCCACGCCCCCGTGCGGGGGGCGACTGAGATAATCCTTATTACCTTTAAAGAGTAATCTGTTTCAATCCACGCCCCCGTGCGGGGGGCGACGTCATGGGACTCTCTTATGGTGCAGCGTCTTATGTTTCAATCCACGCCCCCGTGCGGGGGGCGACGGCAAAGCAAGAGGGGTTCAGGTTCATCGGCATAGTTTCAATCCACGCCCCCGTGCGGGGGGCGAC
>JAFGDF010000198.1 GCA_016932235.1 Deltaproteobacteria bacterium
AAAGCCATAAAAGATGTTGGCTATGACATTGCTGATGTTCACATAAAAGGGTGTCTGGCCAAACTGGAGGAAATGTGGACTGAGTTTGGGGAAAAATCAGAGGTTTACACAATACCCGAAGAGGAACAGGCAAGGTGGCGAAAAGCCATAGGCGATCTGGCGGACAGACATGTGGAAGAACTTTCCGCAAAAGGTTATCCGGGAAAGGAAGGCCTTGCTTTGACCAGAAAAGTTATAGGCAGATAATATGGAAGACTAAGAGTCCATAAAGAAGGCTTCCTTTGCCGGTCACGGAATTTCATCAGTAGCCACAATGATTGCAATAGTAACGCTACAGATGGAAAAATATGACAACTATTGAATGAAAGGGGAAATGATCATGTTAAAAAGGATTAAGATTATTTGTATGCCGGCCTTATTCGTTTTTTTACTGGCTTTTATACCCAACGGAGTCTTTGGCGCTGATTTTGATTGGAAAATGAGCTCAGCATTTCCATTGGGTGATACGGCGAATATGGAAAATGATAAGTTTGCCAAGATGGTGGAGGAAGGGTCAAACGGCCGGGTCAAAATTACCTATTACGGAGGGACCCTGGGATCGCCCAGAGACGCATGGGATATGGTAAAGAGCAATACTATCCAGTTTACGTGGACAGGAGACCTGTATAACCCGGGTCGCATGCCCATAACCGGAATGGTTGGTATGCCTTTTGAGGTGCCCACTATCGAGAAGGCCTATAAATCCCTGGATGGGCTGTTAAATGCCGGTTATTTGGATAAGGAATATTCCGGTCTTAAGGCCCTGTATTTGTTACCTACCTATCCTATTAATCTCTATTTTACGAAGAAAAAGGTCGAAAAAATGGAAGATTTTCAGGGTGTTAAGATACGATGCGGGACGGGGTTACAGGGTCAGGTTCTAACCACTCTGGGCGCCAGCACCGTAAGCCTGCCAGGTAGCGAGGAATACATGTCCCTCCAGACAGGTGTAATTGACGGGACCATTACAGGTATCAACATAGCCTTCCTCCGCAAACTCAACGAGGTCGTTAAATATGGAATGAGGGATCCTATCATGAGCTTTGGGGTTATGGTGATGCTTATGAATGAGGAGACCTGGGAAAAAACACCTGATGATATCCAGAAAATTATATTACAGGCAAGTAAAGATATCTGCGAGGACCAGGTAACTAAAAATACAAAGAATCTGGACGTGATGTGGAATGATTTCTCCCAGAAGGTGGAAGCCTATACAATAAGCCCCGACGAACAGGCAAGGTGGCGGAAATCAACAGGAGACCTGATTGAAAAATATGCCGAGGACCTCTCCGCAAAGGGTTATCCGGCCAAGGAAGCCCTTGGTTTAATCCGAAAAGTGATAGCGGAATAAACCGCAAAAGTAGATCGAAGCATAAAGCCGGCGAGCCATTTGATTTCAGGGTTCGTCGGCACATGCCGGAACGAAAAAATAATCGATTTATCTGAAATCATCCGGTATTTTTTCAACCGCGATTTTCATGGATGGAAAAGGATGGATATATTTGGAAACCTTCGTCCAGGAAAAAGAGGGCCACTCCTTTCAGATCCTGAACAACCCTTCTCACCACCATGATCTCAACACCACAATAGATTTTGCTTGACATGGCATGTTCTCATTAGATATTGTGAGTCTACTTTCAATCACGAAAGCATTGTTTTGTATCCAAAAGCGATTATCGGAAAATAAGAAATCATGGGAGGATGATATGAATGCCAAGGAAGCTGATGTTGTGATTGTCGGCCTTGGGAGCGCGGGAGGTGCTGCGGCAATCGAGGCACACGATAAGGGAGCAAAAGTTCTGGTACTGGAGAAGGATAATATTGCAGGCGGCAACACCAGGCTGAGCGGAGGCACGTTACGAAGATTTTTAGATGCGGAAGAGGTAATAAAATATTATTCAGGCATTTTCGATGAAACCGTAAACCCTGCCGTAATACGCAAATTCGTTGAAGTTTCCTGTACGAATCATCGCTGGTTTGAAGAAAAGTGCGAAGCTGAATTTAAAGATGACGCAAAGGTGCTTTATCCACCGGCGCCTAATGTTATTTGGGATTTCCTGCCGGGAGCTTCCGGCATGGGAGGCCGTTCACAGTTCGTACCCAAATTCGGTGGCGATCCGGAAAAAAACGGCGGCTATAACCTCATGAAAACATTAATGCACGGTGTTGAAAAGAGAAACATTGAAATAATGTATGATACAGCCGGCAAGAAGCTGATTACCGGGAATAACAAAGAGGTTTTGGGTATCATTGCAGCGAGCCCGGATGGTGAAGTTGCCATAAAAGCGAATAAAGGCCTGATACTGACCTGCGGCGGCTTCCATCAGAATAAAGAGATGCAGATCAACTACCTCAGCATGCCTTATATGGCTCAGGGGTGCCCAGGCGGAACCGGCGACGGCATAACCATGACTCAGGAAATCGGCGCAAAGATGTGGCACATGACCGGTGTTTCCTGTGGAATAAGCTATAAGGTACCCGGTCATGATATCCCTATAGGGGTAGGGATTCGCAGCCCGCATTACATATATGTTGACCAGACCGGCAAGCGTTTTCTGAACGAGACCGGGGTTGACGTTCACGCAATGGCATTTGATTTCACATTCTGTGTTGCTGAGGAAATGGCTTATCCGAGACTTCCGGCCTATTTGATTTTTGATGAAGAATGCCGCGAATCCGGCCAGATGCTTGGGCACTGCCCTGGGCTGATTATGGAAGATCCTGCTTTTTCCTGGAGTGAAGATAATAAAGCGGAGATAGAAAAAGGCTGGATAAAGATGGGCTGGACAGTAGCCGAACTGGGAAAAACACTTGGCTTTAGCGCCGGGATCCTTGAAGCTGCAGTGGGTGAATATAATCAGGCTGCCGTAACCGGATATGATCCAAAATTTAAACGCACTGCCGCTACCATGGCTCCGCTGAACAAAGCCCCTTTTTATGCGATTGAAGTATGGCCTGCTCTCCTTAATACTCAGGGCGGCCCTCAACGGGATGAGGAAGCCAGAGTACTGGATCTTGCCATGAAACCTATTCCGCGTCTTTACAGCGCGGGCGAGCTTGGATCGATTGTCAACAAGTTCTATCCCGGAGGAACAAACATAACCGAGGCTATCGCTTTCGGACGTATTGCCGGAGCCAATGCGGCAAATGAGATACCGGTCAGTTAATCAGGAAAATAATCTATGAAGACGAAAAAGGATCATAAGCAATCTGATCGATATAATGTACCTGCCATTGAACAGGCGGCGCGGGTGCTTTTCTGCCTGGCTGAGAATGAGACCTCGCATCTGAGCCTCACTGAGATCTGTTCAAAGGTTGGAATACATAGCGGACGAGCTTTCTCGATCATGCAGACGTTGCAGAAATTTGGATTTGCACAGAGGAATATTGGAGGCAAGGGATATTCCCTCGGGCCCGGTCTCTTGATGCTTTCACGCAAGGTTCTTGACAGCTTCGATGTCCCTCGACTTGCGGAACCCATTCTAAAAGATCTGGCCAAAAAGGCCGACAGCACGGCGACACTGGGATTGATAGTTGATGACCAGATATTTGTTATATCGAAAAACGAGGGTGGTGTCGATGTGGGAATTACCGCCCGCATCGGTCGCCGATTCCATATATCACACAGCGCTGAAGGGAAAGCAATTGCCGCATTTCTTCCAGAAAAGGATCTGGAAGAACTCTTGCAGAGCAAGGAACTCTATTTTCACGGGAGCCCTGAATTTTTTAACAAAGAGCGGCTTCTCGAGGAGATAGAAGAATGCCGTCGTGTTGGTTATGCCCTTGATATTCGAGAAGCGAACCAGAGGCTTAATGCTGTTGCCGCACCGGTATTCGGCTCGAGCGGCAATCCTATCGGCCATATAACGGTTATCGGACTCTTATCTGAGAATTGGGCACGCGAGCTCGGCCCTATGGTCTTTGAAGCGGCTAAAACCCTCTCGCAGCAGTTGGGACACCAGGCCCAATGATATATCATACCTTTAAATCTCCTCCAGGAGATTGTCCGACAGCCTGATCCACCATTAAAATGTCACCCCTGCCTTCGCAGGGGCAGGTCCTGAGGCGTTGCCTTCGATCGCTTGTCCCTGCCCTCCGGCCTGGAGGCCTACGGGCTGGAAGCGGGCGTATTATTTACACGTCTGAGTCGTCGCTCCTTGGCGCCTCCTATGAAACTCTACTTCATTACAGGGCTTTTGTGCCAAAAAACCTGGTGAATTACGCGGTCCCTGGCCCAGACCATAATAAACATAAGTTTGATTAAAGCCTTTGCTCAG
>JAFGDF010000023.1 GCA_016932235.1 Deltaproteobacteria bacterium
CCTGATATCGCGGCTTCGGTTTTTCATGCAGTTGCATTGCAGGCCCTCAACACCCTGGCCCGGGGATTTGAACCCAAACCGAAGATTATCTTCAGCGGCGGGCCACTGACCTTCCTGCCGATGTTAAGAAATATATTGGCAATGAAAATGAAAATCGATGATAAAGATATCCTAATTCCACCTCATCCCGAGCTTTTTACCGCTACAGGCGCGGCTATTCTGCAGTCCCCGAAACCATATACTGTTTCAATTTCAAAATTTCTGGACCGCCTGGAATCGGACCGCCCGGGAATAAGCATATCCAACAACCGTGAACATCCCCTCTTCGAAAACAATAATGCCTTTCTTTCATGGAAAAAGACACGGTTTGTTCATGTGGAAAGGGTCGGTTTGAGCGAGCTTGAGAATAGCGACTGCTACATAGGGATCGATTCAGGATCCACTACCACAAAGATGGTGATGATCGATGGACAAGGCAGGATCGCCCTGGACTACTATGCCTATAATAAAGGAGATCATATCACTGCGGTTAAGAAAGGCCTTGGTTATTTCTCGGATAAAATGCGCCTTAGCGGGGTTCAACCGCGAATCATCGGGACCGGGGCAACGGGTTACGGTGAAGATTTTATCAGAAATGTCTTCGACCTCGATATGGGAATCGTTGAAACCCTGGCCCATTACAGGGCGGCCCGTCACCTGACATGGGATGTGAGTTTTATTCTCGATATCGGTGGTCAGGACATGAAGGCCATGTTCACAGAAAACGGGTTTATCCGTAAGATAGAGATAAACGAGGCATGTTCATCCGGATGCGGAACCTTCCTCCAGACTTTTGCCGAAATACTCAACTGCTCTGTGGAAAAATTTGCCGAACAGGCATGTTCTTCCGAATCGCCATGCGATCTGGGCTCCAGATGCACGGTATTCATGAACTCCAGGGTTAAGCAGGCCCTGCGTGAAGGTGCTCCCCTTGAAGACATGGCGGCAGGACTGGCCTATTCCGTTGTGCGTAATTGTCTTAATAAGGTTCTGAAGATAAAGGATATGTCCGAACTGGGTGAAAAAGTGGTTTTACAGGGTGGAACCTTCCTGAATCCTTCCGTGCAGAGGGCCTTTGAGATCCTGACCGGGGCTGAGGTATACTGTCCTGATATAGCAGGACTGATGGGGGCCTACGGCTGTGCCCTCGGCGTAAAGGATCATTTTTTAAAAACAGGGTCATCTTCCAGATCCCCGGTTGACATCGATAAACTGGTGATGATCGGTGATTGCCGCAAAGATTCTATCCATTGCAAGGGTTGCTCCAACCAGTGCATTGTGACAAAATTCCAATTCGATAAGGGCCGGACATTCTATTCCGGGAACCGGTGTGAACGAATTTTTTCAAACGGCGGCCAGTCGGCATATAAGGGATTTAATCTGGTCGAATTCAAGGAAGACCTGCTGTTCAACCGGGAATTAATTCCACGAGAGAGCCCCAGGCTCACAATAGGGATCCCAAGGGCCTTGAATATGTATGATAACTTTCCCTTCTGGTGCAGCCTCTTTGTAGACCTGGGCTTTGAAGTAAAACTTTCATCTCCTTCCAATATAAAGCTCTACGAAAAAGGGACCGGCACCATTATGTCGGACAGTATCTGTTTCCCCGCCAAACTGGTCCACGGACATATTATTGATCTCATGGAAAAGCAGGTGGATCGGATATTCTTCCCCATGGTAGTATATGAAAACCCTGAGCAGAACGCCTTTAACAGTTATAACTGCCCGATAGTAACCGGATACCCGGCAGTGATAAAAAGCGCTGTCAATCCGGAAAAAAGGATGGGCATTCCCCTTGACACACCCACCATATCTTTCAAGGATATCTCTCTCCTGAAAAAGAGCTGTTTTGAATATTTTAAACCATTCGGAATAGGACGGAGGGCCTTTAACAGGGCGCTTGACAGGGCATTTAAAACACACATGGAGTTTAAACAGTCCCTAAGATCAAAGGCCAATGAGATTATTGAAAGGGCGTCATTTGAAGGCCGCCAGGTGATCATGGTTGCTGACAGGCCCTATCACATGGATAAATTGATAAATCATGGTGTTTATGAAATGCTGTCACAGATGGGGATGGATGTTGTAACGGCCGATTCGGCACCCCCATCCTCGGGGAAAATCGCGGATGTCGCGGCCCTGACCCAGTGGGAATATACGAATCGCATATATAACTCAGGGAATTACGCAAATCATCTGGAGAACGTTGAACTCGTTCAGATCAATTCCTTTGGATGCGGTCTCGATTCAATCGCTATGGATGTCCTTCCCGAAATAATGAAGACCTCGGGCAAGAATGTCACACTTGTCAGGGTGGACGAAATAACCTCTCCCGGCTCAATCAAATTAAGGCTCAGGACCCTGGTGGAATCCCTCAGTTTAAGGAGCAGGATGCCTCCCAAAAAAGCTGTTAAGCTTAACACGCTGCCTGTTTTCACTCACAGAGATAAGGGCAGGGAGATCCTGTTTCCCTACTTTTCCAAATTTTATTCTCCACTGATTGAATCCACCTTTAAGGAAACCGGCTATAACATAAATATCCTTCCTCCTCCCGACAAAACTTCGGTGGATATAGGACTGAAATATACAAACAATGAGATATGTTATCCTGCTATTATCGTAGTAGGAGACATTATCAAGGCCCTCCAGAGCGGCAGATACGACCTTTCCAATGTTGCCGTGGGGATCTCACAGACAGGGGCCCAGTGCCGTGCAAGCAATTATGTCACGATGATAAAGCGGGGACTCCTGGGAGCCGGATATAAGGTCCCTGTGGTTACGGTTCACCTTAAAAGCTCCATTATGAATGACCAGCCCGGATTCAAATTCAATCGTATTCGACTTATAAAAAGCGGATTATACGCCCTTACCTTTGTCGACAGCCTTTCCATGATGTACCACCCTCTTCCGGTCAGGGAAAAGATACCTGGAAACGCCTGGAATATCGTCCAAAAATATCTTGATCTGTGGGAAAAGGACATGGAGAAGGATGGCACTGACAAGCTCTGTCTCCTCCTTGAAAAGGCTGTTGAAGACTTCAACGGGATTCCTGTAAAGGATGGCGCCTTTCCCAGGATAGGACTGGTAGGCGAAATATATGCCAAGTACAATGACTTCTGCAATCAAAATGTCGTGAAATGGCTGACTAATATGGGAGTGGAGGTGGAGGTACCGGGCATGATGAATTTTTTTACCCAGGGGTTGGTAAATTTTCAGGTGGATATTGAAAAACATATCGAAAAAAAGAGTATCCTGAAACCCCTATCCAGCTATTTCGGAAAGAAACTTAACAATTTTTTCACCAGGATAAACGGCATCCTGGCCAAATACCGGTACTATCACCCCATTCCGGATATCCGGGAAATAGCCGAAAAAGCAGCCCGGGTGATGGACCTTACCAATCAGTTCGGTGAAGGCTGGCTCATCCCCGGAGAGGTCCTTAAGATGCTGGAAAACGGGATTGAAAATATAGTATGTCTCCAGCCCTTTGGTTGTATCGCCAACCAGGTCATTGCAAAAGGCATAGAAAAGAGCATGAAAGATTTATATCCCAACCTGAATATCCTCTTCCTGGATCTGGATGCTAATACGAGTGAAGCCAATATATTCAACCGGCTCCATTTTCTTGTGAAAAGCGCAAAGGTATCACTCGATCTTAGCTGAAGGCGCGGATTCACCCTTATTCCTTCCGACCCTCTCGTTGTATTCAAAATACCATCTGATTGCGGTATTTTCCAGCCTGTAATAATGGAAAACATAGAACATTGTCAACACAAGCAGTATCACAAACAGGACAAGCAACAGGAAAATTTTCAGAAAAAGAAAAAGGGCAAGAAATCCCAAAGTGCAAAAGATCACAAAAAGCATAACTATGAGATGAACCAGTCTTTCATGCTGAAGAAAAGATATCTGTTCCCTGTGAAAAGAGATGAAGGCATCATCGAATCGGTCTTTTTCCAGTGCTTCCCTGTGCTCCTTTATGAATTCAGTCACTCCCTTCATTTTTCTCACCCTCCCGCCTTTTCCCGCCATGCCTGAGCATATGCTGTTGCGCCTGATACATAAATGTCCTTATCGCAGCCTCCCTGCCGGGCTGGACACTTGAATCATAGGGTGTATCCAGATAAGGTATGCCCAAGCTATCCGCAAGGGGGTTTATTACCGCTGAAGTCGCAGTGCTCGGCATGCATGCAAATGGATAGACATTGACTACGCCGTCAAAACCATTCCTCGCGTATTCAATGATCCCTGCTATGCTCAGACATGCCTCGGTTCCAACATCGAAACTGAAAATGTCCTCTTCCAGGAGTAAATCTTCCAGGTGGGAAATCTTATGATCCTCCGCCAGCTCCATTATGGGCCTGACACGTTTGTAAACCATTGCCTGCCGGGATTCCTGATAATAGAGCTCCCCTGAAAACCTGGCGATCCTTTTTAAGGCATCCCACATTTTGTTCAAACGGAATTGTTTAAGGTTTAATCTGAAATCAGACCGTGCGAACCTCAGTTTGCTGTATGTGATGTAATTCACCCATTCGGATATGGATGCGTTAACAACCTCCGCGCCATATCTTTCCAGGCCCCTGATAAGATCCTGATTTGAGTGGACCTGGCTTCTCAGGTATATCTCACCGACGATACCGATCATCGGTTTGGCGGGGATGGTATGATCTATAATATTTTTCCCCTCCTGAACCACATCTTCCAGCCTTTTAAGTATGACATCAAACTCTTTTCCGGGGCCATATTTTTCAAAAACATCCGACATTTCTCCCATGACCTTTTCCATAAAGAGATCCGCAGACCCGGCTTTTCGTTCATAGGGTCTTATTCTCCATAAGAGCCTGTCCATGATATCCGACACCACAACGGAGAAATGCATTGCCTTTCTTAGATCCCCTGAGCGCCTTTTATCAATCAGCCCGCTCAATGAATAACCGTCTTTTGTAGTGAGTGTTCCTATTTTTAGACGATTCAACCCCGGGAAAGAGTCCAGGACAATCCTTTGATATTTATTATACATACCGAAGCGACAGGGTCCGTCCGCTTCAGGCATGAAATAGATATAGTCCTCCGGCCTGAACTCCTTCCCCTTTTCCTGCTCTTCCCTTTTCATAAAATAAAGTATATCACCCAGGGTGACCTGGCACGGAAAGCACTCTTTGCCCGAAGAATATTCCAGCCCGATATCAAGTCCCTTGTATGTATCCATTACCAGGGCATTCACTCCAAATCCCCTGAAAACCCCTGCTATGAGATGACACCCTATCCTGTTCATCTCAGGAATCAGGAGGGTCTTGCCTGCGAGGTTAAACCGTCCCACATTTTCTGAAAGGGATATGAATGTCCTTTTTTTATCCTTTTCCATCTTCTGAAAATCCGATCTGCTTCTCTATTGATGCTAATTAGACAATCTTAATTCTTTGAACGACCTGCTCTCCTGTTTCTTCATGCAGTTGTCGATCACGTTGCTGAAAGCCTCCAGCCTTGTCATAACACCGGCAACCGCGCTGTGCTCATCCATTTCCAGGATAAGATATGGCTTATCATTCATGATATATTTATAAAAATGCTCTATAAAGGAGTCGGCCCCGCAACTGAAATTCGTGATGTGAAGACCGAAAAAATTCGGCCGGTCTTCAATAAACTTCGCCGTTTTAAGAATCTGCACACCCAGCCCCCAGTACATATTAGGGAAATCGGAAAGATCTATTGACCTGGCGTCGATAAAATCCATTGGAACGGCCGTGACCCCGATCTTGGAGAGGTTTCTTCCTATTCTCAGGTTCAACCTTTCATCGTAAAGATTATAAGGGCGTCCGGTAACCACGACAAGCGGGCTGTCCGCTTCATGGGAATCCAGTATCTCCGAGCCCTTTGCGTACATCTCCAGGATAAACCTGTCCTGTCTTTCCAAAGCATAATAGAGGGCCTCTGTTATCTCTTTCCTGCTTTTCCCGATCCTTCCGGATAGACCTTCGGCAACTTCGATCGCCAATGTAGGAAAGTCATTTTTCAGGTGAAGAATCGGTGAAAGAAGGCTGTCCCTGTCGAGTTTCATGGCCGCTCTGGCCATGTAACTGTTTGCCTGCACCAGGGGGCAATAGAAACCCCTTTCCGACTCATCGCCTGTGGGGATATCAATGATGACCGGAAGAAATAGATACCTTGTCTTTCCCGCAAGCTCATTTATATGCCCGTGTGAAACCTTTATCGGATAGCATGTCTCCGCGGTCATAGACTCAATCCCTTTTCCCGAAATACGGTTATTTGTCGGCTGGGTCAGGACAAGCCTGAAGCCCAGGCAGTCAAAAAAATTGGCCCATAAAACGCCGTTCTGGAATGTATAAAGGGCTCTCTGCATACCAACTGTCGGTCTCCCATCCACTTCCATCAAGGGCCTTTCCGGATCCAGCACTTCATAAAGGCCTGACAGGTATGTCTGCCATATATTTTCTCTCAGATCAAAAAAGTTCTCCTTTTTATGACCTTTTCCCCTTGTCAATTCATAACGTCCGCATTCTCCTCCCCATACACTCTTTCTTCCGTCAAAATCATATATCTTCAGCTTGCACTGATTATGGCACGCGGGATCCGCTGTGCAGATCTTCTCCGAATAGCTCATACGGTCGTTAATAGAGCTTTCCAGCCCCCTGAAGATGGTCTTGCTCCCCTGCCCTGCGGTCATCTTTTCAAGGACACTGATCGCGGCTCCAAAGGCACCCAGTACCTCCCTGTGTTTGGGTACGATCAGTCCCCTTCCGAGGATGTTTTCAAAGGCGGCCACAACCCCCTTGTTTAATGAAGGACCACCTAAAAACATTACATTCCGGCCGATCTTCCTTTTTCCGACAACACGGTTAAGATAGTTATGGGCCACTGCATAACATAGCCCCGC
>JAFGDF010000199.1 GCA_016932235.1 Deltaproteobacteria bacterium
AATAATTTTGTTCACGATAGTGAGTTCTTAAACGACCGCTAAAATGAACTGCAAACATCCTTTCAAGATTTGATGGTGGATTTGGGACAATCAAAATCCTTGACAAGGATTTATGATTTGATAGGAAAGATTGTTTGTATTCATTAATATCCGGTTAGGGAATTGAGGTTGAAGAAAAATACCGGATGTCTCTAAATAAACTGATGAAACAAAAATAACTCAATACCCGGTTGCCGGAATCGCGGTATGGGGAGCTCTTTTTATCGGCGAAAACCTTGGAAGCAGGATAATTGCATAAGGTGCATGCCAGGCCTCTGGCTCGGAGAACCTACGCCTCGGAGAGCGGGCGGAATGTTTCTCGGTTGTTCAACCTAATCTGGCCCTGACGTTGACTGAGATGATCCGCCGCCCGCCTCGTAAGGCAATATGCGTAAAACTTGCCTGGAACGAGTTCGCCCGGAAAAAGAGCTCCCCATACTGCGATCTTTAAGTAATTCCCTAACCGGACAATGGCGATTAGCATTAACAAAATATTTGGAGGTTTTCATTAATAGATGGCTATTATCGCGCCTTTCAGGGGTTTGACTTATAACTTTGAAAAACTTGGCGATGTATCAAAGCTTGTCGCACCGCCTTATGACGTTATTTCCGAGGACGAACAAGAAGAATTCTACAGGTTGAATCCTTTTAACGTCATAAGACTTGACCTGGGTAAGAAAAAAAAGGGGGATTCCGACTGGGATAATCGTTATACCAGGGCTGCCAGTCTTTTCAATAAATGGCAGTCGGATGAGATACTTGTCCGCAGTGACAGTCTCACGATGTATCTCACTTCCCTTGAATATGATCCGGGCGAGGGAAGGGACAGAAGAAGGAGATGGGGCTTGATCTCGCTGGTGCGTATTGAGGATGAAGGTTCAGGTGTTATACTTCCGCATGAGAAGACTTTCTCGGCGCACAAGGATGACAGGATGAAACTTATGAGGGCGTGCAATGGTCAGTTAAGTCAGGTGTTCGGTCTTTTTGATGATCCTGAAGACAGGATTCTCACTTGCCTGAAAAGCGCGTCGGGATCTCAACCGAGAGTATCATTTGATCTGAAGGACGGCACAAGTCACAGCATGTGGGAGGTAAAAGACCCGAATATTTTTAGGATAGTGGCTGAGTCCATGTTGCCTAAAAAGGTGTATATCGCTGACGGACACCACAGGTATGAGACATCAAGAAGCTACAGAGATCTGATGAGGGTGAGGTATGGTCGGTATCCTGAAAACAAGTCCTTTGAATTTTTGATTATGTACCTTGCTAATATGCGCGATGAGGGCCTTACGGTTCTTCCGTCTCACCGGTTGATAAAGCGCTGTGACGGCTTCACCCCCGGTTCGTTTCTGGATCTGCTATCAAGATGGTTTTATATCTCCGAGATCAGTTGCTCGGAAAACGAAAGAGAGAATAGAATAGATGAATTAAAAAAGAGGCTTGAAGAGGAAGGGAGGAAAGATTCCGCTATCGGGTTCTATTATCATGGCAGCAGATTTTATTATCTTCTGACTTTAAGGCCCGGCGCAAGGGAAGAAATGGGGGATGAAATCCATCCTTCTCTCAAAAATCTTGACGTATTAGTCCTCTCACGCCTTATTCTGAGAAGGGGGCTGGGATTTAAAGATGAGGATCTGAACAATGAAGAAATATTTCATTATAACAGCGTCATGGAGAAGGCCATATCACTGGTCGAGTCCGGTTCTTATCAGATGACCTTCCTTCTGAATCATACGAAAGTGAGCCAGGTCAAGGAGATTGCAGACAACTCATTGATTATGCCGAGGAAATCCACATATTTTTATCCTAAAGTTCTTACCGGGCTTGTGTTTAACAGGGTCGATCCAGATGAAATCATCCAGATTCCATAATATCGAAATACGCGGTGGAGAGTCAGTTGATGGTTTTATGGAAGGGCGTATCAAACTGATTCAATCCCGATCAGGCTATCGGTTTTCATCCGATGCGCTCCTGCTTTCCGAGTTTATTACTTTGAGGGATGGGGATGTGGTCGTTGACCTCGGAACGGGCTGCGGGATAATTCCGCTTATCCTTATATTAACCAGAACGGTGAATCACGTAATCGGGCTTGAAATTCAGGCTGAACTCGCGGACCAGGCGTTGCGAAACGCGATGCTGAATAACCGTAAGGGGAAAATGACCGTTATCCGGGGGGATATCCGGCAAGCCCCGTTTTGCTCGGCCTCTGTGGATGTCGTAGTCTGTAACCCTCCGTACCGGAAGGCGAACAGCGGGAGAGTAAACCCTGACAGGCAAAAGGCGATAGCCAGACATGAGATATTGACCTCCCTTGATGATATCCTCCAGACCGCGGGGCGTATTTTAAAGGCAAAGGGCAGAATTGCAATGATATACCCTGCCGAGAGATTGACGGATTTATTGGTGAAGATGAGGGAGTTTCGACTGGAACCAAAAAGGATGAAAATTATTTACCCTGCAATCAAAGCAGATGCCAATCTGGTGATGATTGAGGCCTCGTTAGGGGGAGGGGGAGGACTCAAGATACTTCCACCGGCAGAAGGGGAAGGCAGGCAAGTTTAGCACAGATTACTGATGACCGGTTAAAAAATTGTATTAACTGAACCCACCCAGCCTGAATTCTATTTTTTCTACCGCTTCTCTTCCGAGGCTTGAATTAATCTTTTTGATAATTGTATTCTTTGCAAACTCAAGCTCCTGAATCCAGATGGAATCCGTTACATTAACACGGAGCCGTCCTTTTTCTATCCAGATGGGCCTCGCATGTTTGTTCACTAAAGCCCCCACGGTTTCTTCCCATATTTCGAAGATTTTTTTATCCTCAGGATTAAATGGAAGATTTGAATCATTGAGAAGACCTGAGATAATCTCTTTCAGAGATGTTAGATCCTTTCTATCGCCTTTCACTGAACCGGCCCGGTGCGCTTTCATATGTTTGTTATCCTGATGCATATGACTAATTTCCTTATAGGTCTTGACTAACTCATAATCTGGCACTATGATAACACAATATAAATACATTATGAAAGAGGATCTATTATGGCTTGGGATTGGGACAAGTTGCAGCAGCAGAAGCAGGGGAAGGGCGGCGGGCAACCCCCGCAGATGGATGATATTTTGGAAAAGATCAGAGACATGAAGGGAAAATACCAGGGTTCATGGATTATTATTGTAATCATTCTTCTTCTGATCGCCGGATATACAATGGTCTATACAGTGGGAGTTGATGAGGTGGGGGTTGTGCAGAGATTCGGCCGATTTGTAAGGACCACTCAGCCGGGACTGAATTTCAAACTTCCAAGAGGAATCGAGAAGGTCACAAAGGTAAAAGTCAGGTATGTCTATAAGGAGGAATTCGGCTTCAGGACCATTGAAGCGGGGGTACAGTCTCGATTTGCATCCGGATCGGTATACCTGGGTGAATCTCTCATGCTGACTGGTGACCTGAATGTGGCTGTCGTTCCCTGGATTGTCCAATACAGGATTAATGATCCTTATAAATATCTTTTCAAGGTAAGGGACGTAAAGGGCACTCTGAGGGATCTTTCCGAATCAACAATGCGGTTGGTAGTGGGTGACAGGAGCATAAATGAAGTCATAAGCAAGAGGGCGGAGATTGCGGACCAGGCAAGCGTTCTTCTTCAGAAAGAACTGGATGAAGCTGAAACAGGGATAAAGGTCGCAACAATAGAAATGAAAAAGACAAATGTCCCGGAGCCCGTGCAACCGTCATTCAACGAGGTAAACCAAGCCATACAGGATAAAGAAAAAATGATTTATCAGGCCAGGGAGGAGTATAACAAAATCATTCCTCAGGCCAGGGGTAATGCGGAAAAGACTATTAAGGCCGCTGAAGGCTACGCCCTTGACCGGGTAAACAGGGCGAAGGGTGATGCGTCGAGATTTGTTGCCCTTTATGAGGAATACAGAAAGGCCGAGGATATAACAAGAAGGAGGCTTTATCTTGAAGCCATGCGAGACATCTTTCCCAAGCTCGGTGAAAAATATATTATTGATTCAGAGCAGAAAAATCTCCTCCCGTTTCTGAACCTGGGGCAGCCCAAAGGAGGTCAACAGTGAAGCTTAAGTCAGCAGTCGTCGTAATAATAGTCATATTAATTGGAGTTTTCAGTTCCGCCTACATCGTTGATGAAACCGAGCAGGTGGTCATAACCCAGTTCGGAAGGCCCATAGGTGACGCGCAAAAGGAGCCTGGCCTGAAATTTAAGGTCCCGCTGATACAGCAGGCCAATTACTTTCCGAAGAACCTTCTGCCATGGGATGGTGATCCCGGGCAGGTTCCGACGCTTGACAAGACTTATATATGGGTGGATACGTTTGCCAGGTGGAAGATAGTTGATCCTCTGAAGTTTTTCCAGACCGTTACAAATACAACAGGCGCTCTGGCCCGCCTGGACGATATAATAGATTCCGCCGTGCGTAATTTTATTACATCATATCCTCTTATAGAGACAGTCAGGATGACCGACAGGGAGCTTGACGTTTTTGAGGTCGGTATTGATGAGGCCGATGAGATTGATGAGGCCAGGAGAAAAAGCACTAGGGGTGAAATAAAGGTCGGTCGGCGCAAGATAGCCAAAGGCATAATGGATCAGGCTCAGCCCAAGCTGAATGAATTTGGGATACAACTGGTTGATGTAAAACTCAAGCGGCTGAACTACGTAGAGGAGGTACAGCAATCTGTCTATGCCCGCATGATTGCTGAACGAAAACAGATCGCGGAAAAGTTCAGGTCAGAGGGGCAGGGCGAAGCCAGGAAGATTGAAGGCGACAGGGAGCGGGATATGAAGATGATCACCTCGGAGGCGTATCGCAGGGCTCAGGAGATAAAAGGAAAAGCGGACGCTGAGGCGACCAAACTTTACTCAGACGCGTTCGGAAAAGATCCTGATTTCTATACATTTATGCAGACGCTTGATATCTACAAGGAAACCATGGACAAAGACAGTTCGCTTGTCCTTTCTACCGAATCGGAATTTTTAAAATACTTTCAGGGGTATAAAGGCGGAAAGACGGACAGCTTTTTGAATTAGATTAAACAAAAAGGGAGAAATCTTTTTCAAGACTTTCCCCTTTTTTTATGTAAGCGTCTTGTCTTTACCGGCAAGTTCCAGATCAACAATCCTTAGTTGTATCCTATCAAGACCCTGCCATGAATTTATCTCGGGAGCGAAGAGGATATCGATTTCTTTTCCGTCCAGAGGGTATCTTTCACCGAGATTAAATCCCATGCCATCAAGCACGTTACCCCCCTGCCTTAATCTCATTTTTAAATGCCTTTCGGCGATGAGCCAGGACTGTAAGACCTCGATTCGTGCGGCATAAAAAACAGGTTCCGGGTTGCCGGAGCCGAAGGGGCCCAGCATCTTTATCTCATTAACCTGATCGAATGTGATATCGCCGAGAGAGACGTCGGCATCCGCATGAATGACAGGCATAAGGTCTTTGTCGCTCAGTTCCTCCCGCGCTATTTCTTCCAGGCCCGACACAAAATTTGGTATATTGGATTCCTTGAGAGTAAGACCGGCAGCATGATAATGCCCTCCGTACCTTTCAAGCAGATGACGCTGTTTGGACAATGCCTTATAGAGGTCGAATCCGTCTATGCTCCGTCCTGATCCTGTTGCGACTCCATCCGCAACAGTTAATATGAGCGCTGGCCTGTGATATTTCTCAAGCAGCCTGGAAGCAACGATGCCGAGGACTCCTTTGTGCCATCCATTTTTCCAGAAGACCAATGTTCTTCTTTTACTGATGTCTATCTTGCTGATCATGGTTTCATCTATCTGCTCGAATATCTCTTTTTCTATTGCCTGACGACGGCTGTTAAGTCTGTTGAGCGTCTCAGCCATCTCAAACGCGGTGGAATCATCTCCCGCCAGAAGCATATTCAGGCCGATAAGAGGATTGCCCATTCTTCCGGCGGCGTTTAACCTCGGCCCGATTTTATATGCAAGGTCGTTCGATGTCGTTCCGGAGGAATCTATTTTAGATACCTGCTTTATGGCCTCCACACCCGGCCATTTTGTATGCTTCATGGCTTTGATGCCCGCTTTGACTATTATCCTGTTCTGGTCAACCAGCGGAACCATGTCCGCTATTGTTCCAATGGCCACAAGGTCAAGAAAAGATCTCAGATCCGGTTCGGGATCTCTGACGAACCATCCCCTTTCCCTCATAGCAGACCTGATCGCCACCGCGAGAAAAAAGGCGACACCTACACCGGCGAGCTGCCTGAAGGGAAATTCGGAGTCGGCCCTGAGGGGATTTATGGTGGGGCATATAGGATTGAAATCCTCGGGTATCTGGTGGTGGTCGGTTACGATTACTTCCATGCCCAGACCGTGAGCTATTTTCACCTCGTCCATGTTTGAAATACCGCAATCCACCGTAATGATAAGCCTTGTTTTATTTCGTGCGATTTTTCGCACGGCCTCGGAATTCAACCCGTAGCCCTCTTCCAGACGATTCGGGATATATGAAGAAACCGGGACGCCGATAGATGAAAAAAACTTGAGAAGAACGGCTGTCCCGGTTATGCCATCAGCGTCATAATCGCCGCAGACAGTGATCCCTTCACGCCTGTCTATCGCCGCCAGAACAAGGTCAACCGCCTTATCCATATCCTTCAATAGCATTGGATTTATAAGACTGGAGAGTCTGGGATCAAGAAATGACTTGATGGAATCAACATCAGAAATCCCCCGGTTAAGGAGGATTTGAGCTGTTAATTCCGAGACGCCGGAATGGAGGGCCATTTTTCCGGCGAGAATGGAGGAAGGCGTTATTTTCCAATTTTTCAGCATTGGGATTTTAAAAGGATTTCTTCGACTTTTATTCTATCTTCGGGCGTATCCACCTCGATTGAATCTTGTTTAACTTCCACCACTTTGATCCTGAATCCATGTTCAAGCGCCCTTAACTGCTCAAGATTTTCGGCGTTCTCAAGTATGCCCTTCGGCAGTCTGCTGAAGGCAAGAAGGAATCTCATTCTGTATGCATAGAATCCCAGGTGCTTATAGTAGCACTGTGGTGACCCTGGTTCGCGGTAAAACGGAATGGCATGACGTGAAAAGTACAGGGCGAAATCCTTTTCATCGGTCACCACTTTCACTATGTTACTGCTGCTGATATCGTCTTCGTCCTTGATAAGGTATTTGATTGTCCCCATTGGTATTTCGGGGTCATCAATAAGAGGCTTCACCATGTCAGAAATCAGCGAAGGGCTGAATATGGGCTGATCACCCTGAATATTTATTATCAGGTCGTCGTCATTCAATCCCAGTTTAAGGGCGGCCTCGGCTATACGGTCCGACCCGGATCTGTGACCTTTCGCGGTCATGATCGCTTTTCCTTTGAATTGAAGCACGCGTTGCATGATTCTCTCATCATCCGTTGTCACATATACTTCAAGGATATCAGTGCATTTTTTGGCGCATTGATAGGCATGCTGTATCATCGGTTTGCCGGCGATGAGAGCGAGCGGTTTACCTGGAAAGCGGGTTGATCCGTATCGTGATGGGATAAATGCGATAATGTTCATTCGATCAGGATTCCGTATAACTGGCGCATGAAGAGTCAGATTCCCATGCTGTAACTCTGCTTACCATGATATGATCATTGTTAAGCTCCTTTTCGAGCGATTTATATATATAAAAGGCTATATTCTCGGAGGACGGATTTGTCTCTGAAAAAAAATCCAGTTCGTTAAGGAACTTATGATCAAGTCGGTCAATTATGTCCCCTGCGGCTTTTTTAATTAAAGCAAAATCCATGAGAAGTCCTGTCTGGTCAAGTTGCCCTCCTTTAACAGAGACCTCTATTTTCCAGTTATGGCCATGCAGGGCTTCACACTTGCCGCCGAAGTTTCTGAGCTGATGAGCGGCCCCGAAATGCGTTATTATAGTAAGCTCATACATAACAGCGTCATATCACTTTATTGCCGGTACTTTTTACCGCATTCAGTGCATTTGCCATCTATAATAATGCCGTTGCATGTGCCATCAGGACATAGAACCCTGTCTTCCATGTCAAATTCTTCTCCATCGTCTGACCAGGAATCCGGCGAAGATTCCGATTCTTCGATCGAGTTGCCGCAATTTGTGCAATATCGGCTGTCAATGGGGCTCTCAGCCCCGCAATTCGGGCATTCTTTTCCGGGAATATCTTTCCCGCAATGTGGACATTTCATAGTTAAAAACTCTTCTTTGAGGTAATCAGATCAGTACTTGATATATATTCCCGATGATTATGTCAATAGAATGTGAATGTTTCAAGAAAAAGAATGCAAAAAATAGCAGTTCTCAGAAAAACCGAGATCTGGATTGTCAATGCCTTTATTTTAATCTTGATTAAATAGCTTCAAATCATTACCATATGCCGGCTGTATAATATACGGCTTAATTTTGAGTCAAATATCCGGCCTTGTGAAAGACATCCACCGGTTGAGAACGTCAGGTGATTATTCCCGTGTTCATAAAAACCCTATGGGAGGGCAAAAGATATGGAACAACTTCAAGTTAAAGATCTCACGGTGCCGCTTGATGAATATGCGACTGTTTCTATAGAAGCCACGCTTTATGAGGCTGTGCTTGCCCTTGAAAAGGCCCAGGAAGAGCTTGACAGAAAGCGGTATCTATACCTTCATCGGGCGGTACTGGTCCTTGGTGATGGAGGAAAGGTTGTCGGTAAGGTGAGCCAGCTTGATGTCCTGACCGCTCTCGAACCGAAATATCGGCAGATGGGACAGGCCAGTTCCATATCCCGCGCCGGTTTCAGCCCCCAGTTCCTGAGGGAGATGCTCGAAAAGTTTTCGCTATATACGGAACCCCTTGTTGATATATGCCGCAAGGCATCGGAGTTGAAGGTCAAGGATTTTATGTACACCCCCGGTGAAGGTGAATACGTGGATGAACAAGCCTCTCTCCCTGAGGCTATACACCAGCTGGTCATGGGTCATCACCAGTCTCTGCTCGTCACAAGGGGGGAAAAGATAGTGGGCGTGCTGAGGTTGACCGATGTCTTCAAGGAGATCTTCCGGATAATGAAGAGTTGTGAGATATGATTTACGCAGACTGCCTGGAAATCCCGGCGGCATGTCAATAGTATTTGATTTTTTTACTGCATCAGTGACAATATCCGAGCTGATCAGGGTAAAGCGTCCATGAAATGAATTTGAAAGGGCGTGGACAAAGCAGGTCCAGCCCTTTGCGAAGGATCTTCTACGGTTTTAAGGAGGTATTGTTCATAAATGGATAGAGCAGCAGAAAGCTATTCAGGGGGTGGAATCCTGTCCAATAAGATTGTATGGCTGTGTGTTGGCCTAGCGATATTCCTTTTGGTCGGATTTATAATTCCCACACCAGCAAGCGTTACAGATACCGTCGAGAAATTTGGTTTTGCTGATCAGATGATCAAATGGAAGGTTGCCGTTGATGTTGAAGGAGCTGCCCGTAAAACAATGATGGTGCTCGGGATAATCCCCATGGCGGTTATATTTTTTGCCACGGAAGCCATTCCTATAGGGTTAACAGGCATTCTTATGCCTATACTGGCGTATTTTCTCCATCTGTTGCCACGCAACCAGATAGGGAAATCTTTTGCGGGAGATGCTCCAATGTTCCTGCTCGGTGTGCTTGCCATGGGAGTTGCGGTTGTTGATGTGGGTCTCCATAAACGCCTGGCGAGCTGGCTTCTAGGCTGGACCAGGGGTTTTTTTGTTCCGGTGTTTGTTCTTTGTATAAGTATGGCTATTGTGGGATCCTTTATCTCTGCTCATGCCATGTGCGCCTTCATGACACCCGTAATGGCTGCGGTCTATTTTGGCGCCGTCCGGGCCAATAGTAAAGACGGCGTCATCGTGCATGATCCGGCGCTTGCAAAATTTCTGATGTTTGCGCTCTGTTATGCTCTTAATGTGGGTGGTGTGGGTTCTCCGGCGGCAGGTGGCCGAAATGTTATAATGATGGGATTCTGGAACGAATATCGGGTGCCGATGGATTTTTTCACTTGGATGAAATATGGCTTTCCAATGGTACCTTTACTTGGCGTGATCGTAGCCTTGTATATGCTGGCCATATTCGGGAAGCGGATAAAGACAAAAGATCTGACCCCGGGACTCATGGCTATCAAGGATGAAACAAGGAGGATGGGCAGAATGACCTATCCTGAATATGTTACATTGGGCATGCTCATCCTGATACTGATCCTGTGGATATTGGGAGGAGAGGAGCTTGGTCTGGGTGGACCGGCTCTTCTTGCGCTTCTTATCCCGGTACTGTTCAATACAACACAATGGAAAAAAATTCTCGGAGGCATATCCTGGGATGCATGGTTAATGTATTGCGGCGCTTTGACCCTTGGGACGCTTCTCCAGCAGAGCGGTGCTGCTTTATGGCTGGCGGAAAGCTTTTTGCGGGTACTGAAGTCCGTAGGCATGAGTCAGGGTTTTGGGCTATGGATCGGGCTATCCAGTCTTTCCGGACTGATGACCAATTTCATGTCGGATGCAGGTACTACCGCGCTTTTAGGTCCGATAGCAATCCCCATGGGAATCATGACGGACGTTCCTGGTGAGCCGTGGGCAGTAGGACTGGCAGTGGCCTTTGCGACTTCATTTGCGCATTTCCTTATTGTGGGCACTCCTAACAATGCTATTGTATATGGTCTTGGTCTGTATCCGGACACGGGAGAGAAGATGATACACCCGATGGATTTCCTGAAGTATGGGTTTTTCCTTTTTATCCTCTCGATGCTTGTAATATGGGTGGTTGGATTCCTGATGATATTCGAAATTGTCGGTTTTCCCGAGGGGATCCTGGAAACAGCCAAGATGGTTATGTTGAAAAATGCCTAAAAACCGTTTTTGGACAATAGTGGCCATGCCAGGTTTTTCCATGGGCCTGTGGTAACCTGTCCGCCATCCTCTAAAAAACATTTCGCTCTTCCGGAAAACCTTGTATAAATAAAAGGTCAAAGCTGATAGTTTTAAATTAGAAACCGGATTATATCCGTTTCATGTCTTAAGATTTTTGAGATGAGTCGCTCAAAGAGTGACTATTTATGAGATTAAGAAGTTATTGCATTGAATCTAATTGTCTTTAACAAGGGGTTTTTATGATCACTGGAAATGTTATTACTGATTTTTGTCCTCAGGAATATTTTCCTGAAATAAGCAATTCCGCCTATGTTCATCCCATGGCCGCGGTAATCGGTCATGTTCTTATAGGGGCTAAAGTCATGATTGCTCCTTTTGCCTCAGTACGCGGGGATGAGGGCCACCCAATCCTTATAGGAGATGAAACAAACATACAGGACGGCGTGGTTATCCATGGTCTTGAAACAGAGAAGGGGGGAATGCCTGTTGATGCCAATACTATTAAAATCAACGGAGTCGGGTATTCCGTCTATATAGGAAGAAGGGTCTCTTTGGCACATCAGGTTCAAATTCACGGCCCCGCGTTGGTTGGAGATAATAGTTTTATTGGCATGAAGTCTCTTTTGTTCAAATCAAGGGTGGGAAACAACTGTGTGATAGAACCCGGTTGCATAATAATAGGCGTAAATATCGATGTGGGACGCTATGTACCGGCAGGAACAATTCTCAAGGATCAGAAAAATTCAAATGAATTGCCCATGATCACAGAGGATTATCAGTTCAGGAACATGAATAACGAGGTTGTGCATGTCAACATTGCGTTGGCGGAAGGATATAAAAGGAAAGAGATAGGGATTACATTATAAGGTATAGGATATAAAATCATGTTCCGGTGGGCCAATCTCAGGATTAGAATATATATTGTTCTTTCGGCGCTTGTGTTAATAAATTTTGCAGGCGGCCTTGTGATGATATGGTACACCTATCGAATCGAGAGTCTGTTTCGGTATATCATCGACAGAAACGTGGCGGCATTTCAGGTCACCGAGGAGATGCGTAACGCACTTGTCAATCAGAAGGGATTCGTCTCATATTATTTCCTTGATAATGACGCGGATTGGCTGAGACAGCTTGGAGAATATCGCCAGATTTTCAAGGAGCGGATGAAAGAAGCAGCTGGATTTATAGAGACACAGGAGCAAAGGGAGATTATGGAAGAAATAGAAAGAGAATATGCCGAATATCTCTTATTAAAGGATCAGGTAATCTCTCTTTATAAATCCGGAGAAAGGGAAGAGGCATCAAGGCTTCACATCAATGCGAGAGAGCAGTTTGTTAAAACATTAAAACTATGCGAGAAATTTAAAAATCTTTATACTAATCAAATCAGGGTAGCACGAAACAGGAGCCATGATCAGGCCATTAATCTGAGAGTTATTGCAGGCAGTGCCATTGTGGCTGCTTTGTTTCTGGCTTTTTCCCTGGCGTTAATTCTTGTCAGGCATATACTTCAACCAATTAAGAATCTGGCCATGGAAGCGGTGAGGGAAAACATGCTCTCAGATAACAGCAATGAAGTCAAGGTGTTAAGCGAAAGAGTTCATTATTTGATTGAAGATATTGATCAGACACATTCTGAGTTAGCAAGGAGCAGGGAAAGCCTCGTTCAATCTGAAAAAATGGCAATGGTAGGCAGGCTGGCAGCTGGCGTTGCCCACAGTATAAGAAATCCGCTGACCTCCGTAAAGATGAGACTGTTCTCTTTGAGCAGGGCGCTTCACCTTTCCAAGGTGCAGGAAGAGGATTTTGAGGTAATTTCAGAGGAGATCAGTCATATCGATACAATTGTGCAGAATTTTCTCGAGTTTTCCAGACCCCCGAAGCTTCGGATGCAGGAAATAAGCCCGTCTGAAATTGTGGATCTGGTGCTTAGATTATTGAGGCACAGGATTGAGTCATACGAGGTAAATATAAAACTCAACAGGCAATATCCTCTGCCGGAGATCCAGGCCGATCCTGAACAGTTAAAAGAAGCGATTGCAAATCTGGTCATTAATTCGTGTGAAGCAATAGGGAATGGAGGGACCATAACGATCAGCGAGAAGGAGGAATTTGACGCCTCCGCCGGGAGAACAATATTTATAAGCATTAGCGATGACGGGCCAGGCATCCCTGAAGACATTCTGGATAAGGTGTTTCAGCCATTCTTTACATCAAAGGAAGAGGGGACAGGCCTGGGCCTGAGTATTGCCAGCCGTATTGTGGAAGATCACGGAGGCGAATTGCGTATAGCAACACAGGAAGGAATCGGGACGACTTTTGTAATCATGATACCAATAAGGGAGTAGTCAATGAGCAAAATACTGATCATTGATGACGACAGCCAGTTGCGCAAAAGCTTTGAAAAGCTTATGAGCGAAGAAGGGTACACCGTTGAATGCGCGCCTTCGGGTGAGGCAGGTCTCAAATGCATTAAGGCGGAAGTCCCTGATGTCGTTGTCCTGGACATGAAACTTCCCGGAATGAACGGTCTGGAAACTTTTCAGGCGATACATGAAGCGGAAGGAAAACTTCCTGTTATAATAATGACGGCATACGGGACCACGGAAACAGCAATAGAAGCGACCAAGATGGGCGCTTTCGATTATATACTCAAACCATTTGATATCCCTGATATGCTCGATACCATTCAGCAGGCGATTGAAGCCGGGCGCTATATGAGAAACAAAGTGGATATGGGGGCTCTTTCTTACAAGAGTTCCGGAGATGCGATTATCGGCAAAAGCAGGGTTATGCAGGATGTCTATAAGTCCATCGGCAGGGTGGCCCCGACCGATGCCACTGTCCTTATTCGAGGTGATTCAGGCACAGGCAAGGAGCTTGTAGCAAGGGCTATATATCAGCATAGCCTCAGAGGGGCAAAACCATTTCTGATAATTAATTGTGTGGCCATACCCGAGAACCTGCTTGAGAGTGAATTATTCGGATATGAGAAAGGCGCTTTCACGGGGGCATCCCATCGTAGGGTGGGGAAGATCGAACAGGCTAATCGCGGCACTATCTTTCTGGACGAGATTGGTGATATGCCCCCCAGCATCCAGGCGAAAATATTGAGACTTCTGCAGGAAAAAAGCATAGAACGTCTTGGAGGAAGAGAAACCATTCCTGTGGACGTAAGGATAATAGCAGCAACGAATCGTGACCTGGAGAAGGCACTCGTTGAAAGCAGGTTTAGGGAAGACCTTTATTACAGGCTCAAGGTTGTCACCCTATGGTTGCCAAACCTAAAAGACAGAAGAGGGGATATTCCTCTGCTATTGGAATACTTTCTCTCGAGATACTCTTCGGAAGTGGGCATGGCTAACCCGGGAATAACTAAGCAGGCCTTGGGAATCCTGGAAAATTACCCCTGGCCGGGAAATGTGCGCGAGTTCGCCAATACCATCCAGAAGGTATTGATATTCAATCGGGGAGCTCCTATTGCAGGAGAAGATATCGCTAACGCTATAAGCGGGGATTCACAGGGTACGGTTGATGAATCGGATCATCAGGACCGGGCGATTCGAATGTGGGTCCGCGAGAGACTTTCGTCCGGATCCGGTGATTCTCTTTATGAGGAATGCATGGATCATTTTTCAGCGATTCTTATGGGTGAGGCATTGGCTCTGACAGGAGGAAACCGATCCCATGCTGCGAAGCTTCTCGGCATATCGCGGCCCACTCTTCATTCAAAGATGGAGAAATACGGGCTCAAGATGGAGGTAACGATTAAGGACGATTGAATGGAAACGCTAACCGAATGGCTGACAAAGCCGGATATTCGTCTCGTTTTTACAAAATGTAAAAAATCTTTACTATCCTTGCCTGATAAAATCACGCCTTTTTTTGATTCAATCTGATAATGCCTAATATATCAAATAGATAAGCCTATAAATCGTGAATTCATCGCGTGGCACACGGTTTGCTCAATTATTAGAGGGACTGCAAGGGCGCCATCGGACGGAATGAGGCAGTCTCCGCGGAGGCATTAAATTGCAAAAAGATAGGGACGATTTATTGGGAAATGAATATTCCATATTGATCTCGGATCGAAATCCAAACATAAGGAAACTTCTGCAGCGCGAATTAATCGCGGACGGCTATCGAGTATTTCAGGCCAGAAACGGCAACGAGGTGATAAGATTCATACGAAACATGGATAATCTCGATTTATTGGTGCTGGATTCTGATCTAAGCGATATATCCTTTTCGTCTCTCCAAACCGCTGTGCAGGAAAAAATGCCCGGCTTGCCCGTAATCCTGCACGGGTATAATGAACCAAATAATTTTCCTAAAAAATCGATCAATTCCGTGTTTATTGAAAAAGGCAGCAACAGCATCGAACAGGTTAAAAGGACGGCACTTGGCCTTATCAGAAAAACGTCGGAGTAGATCCGATATCCTAGCGCCTTTGTAATTTATTTTAAGAAACTCAGACATAATCCGGGAATAGCCGTCTTTCATATTCGGGGCGCGTTTCTTTGTATCGCGGTTTGATAATAAAGGTGGGAACAGGTTGAGGCAAAAAAGGATAATTGAAGGAAAGAGACTGACTATCTTATTCATGGGCGTTGTCGCTATTATCGCATGCTTCGCTCTCAGTTTCTCGATTGCCCGTGAGATCAGGGAGAGGGTGGTCAGGCAGTTTAATGAAGAACAGCTTGTTATCGCAAGAAGCGTCTCATCAAAGATCGAGCGCGAAATAAACTCTTTGAAAAAAGAGATGGTTCTGCTGGCGGAGAAAATGTCATCTCCTGAAAATACTCTGTTTGAGGGGGATATAATCCATGATTCACTTTTCAGAATGACGGAAAACGGGGTGTGGAGGATTGAGGTAGCTGATCTGAGTGTGAGAAAAGCAAGAATATACATGCGCTCCGGGCAGTCTTATGAGACTCAGGACATAAGCGATGAGCTTTATCAGATTGTTGAGAACAGGAAAAACAGGGAGGGACATATATGGATCTTCAGTCAGCTGCATGGCAAAGAGGTCATGACAATATTGTTTATTCGAGAGATAAAAGGCGATCCTCTGAAATTTATTATTATGCGAATAAATCTTCACTGGTTTTTCGATCCTGTGCTGAGAGATGCGCACTTCGGAAAAACAGGATATGCCTGGATAATTGATCAGGAAGGCAGGTTCCTTTATCACCCGAAGACTTCCTTTATCGGCAGGGATGCTTTCAAAATAAGGGAAGAAGATTATCCTGATGTTCCCGTCTCGTTAATACACTCTATTCAGAAAGAGAGAATGCTTAAAGGTCTTGAGGGTACTGGACAATATTTCTCAGGATGGCACAGGGGGATAACAGGGGGAATAAAAAAACTCATTGCCTATACGCCTATCCGGATTGATAAAATGAATTCTCAGATATGGTCTATAGCCTTAGTCGCTCCTGTATCCGAGATTAAAGACATTCTCGACAAGGGCCATCTCAAGCTCTTCTTTATTCAGATCTTCTTATTTCTGACTGTCGTTGCGGGGATGTGGGTATTGATCCTTTTTGAGAAAAGGTGGTCGCGAAAACTTGAAGATCAGGCTAATGAAAGGACAGAGGAACTCAAAAGATCCGATGAAAAATATCGTTCATTGGTTGAAAGTACGGAGGACTTCATTTTTTCTGTTGATTCGGCCGGGAACTTTCTATCAATGAACAGTTTTACGGCAAATTATTTTGGCGGCAGACCGGAGGATTTTGTAGGAAAGGGTCTTAATTTTATATTCCCGCATAAGGCTGTCAGGGAACAGGTCAAATTAATACAATCGGTTTATAAATATGGGAAAAGTGTCCGCGATGAATTTGAATTACAGGTTGGTGATTACCGCATCTGGATCAGCGCAAATTTTCTGCCCCTGAAGGATAAGGAAGGGATGGTTAACTCGGTATTATGTATCGCAAGGGATATCACCGAGAATAAAAACCTTGAAAGACAATTAATCAGCACTGAAAAACTCGCATCCATGGGAACTTTAGCCGCCGGTGTGGCACACGAAATAAATAATCCTTTAGGAGTTATCCTCGGATTCTGTGATCTATTGTTGAGAAAAGCAAAGGAAGGAACCCAGGAATATGAAGATTTGAAAACAATAGAGAGGCAGGGGTTGCATTGTAAACAGGTTGTCGAAAATCTGTTGAGCTTTTCCAGAATAGAAGAAGGCAATCTTGAAAGTTCGGATTTATATCAAAATCTCTGTGAAGTGATAGCCGTTGTCAGGCATAATCTGGAGATGAATAATATAGAACTTATCACTGACTTCTCCAGGGATATTCCTCCTGTGAACGGTGAGCCGCGTCAGCTTCAACAGGTTTTCCTGAATCTTATTAATAACGCAGTCGCTGCAATGAAAGGCGGAGGAAGACTGAAGATATGCGCCCTGCTTGAAAGAGATAAAAAACACGCGGTTGTCAAGATTAGTGACAACGGGGTAGGAATAAACAAGGAAGATCTTGACCGTATATACGAACCATTTTTTACAACAAAAGCGGAAGGCGAGGGAACCGGACTTGGATTATTTGTAAGCTATGGAATAGTAAAAAAATATGGAGGATCTATTAATTGTGTCACGCATACCGCCGCTTCGACGGATGGAGAAAGCGGCACAACTTTTTGTGTGAAAATGCCTGTTTTAAAAAAGGGGGAAATAAATGCCCGGTATTCTGCTGGTTGATGACGAAAAGGATATGCTTACATTGCTGTACAGGATTATCAAAGAGGATAATAACTTCGAAATAACCATGGAGACGGACCCTTTTCGCGCCCTTAAAATATTCAATGAAAAAAAAATAGATCTGGTCATTACTGATCTCAAGATGCCGGGCATGGATGGTATCGGGCTCCTCAGAGAAGTCAGAAAGATTGATCCGCATGTTCCCGTTATAATATTGACCGCCTATGCCACGATCGAGACTGCCGTTCAGGCTATACAGGAAGGCGCTTATGATTATTTAACGAAGCCTTTTCGAAGGGAGCGGATCATTCTCTCCATAGATAAGGTCATGCAGTGGCAGAAGATCGTTAAAGAGAATCAGTCGTTAAAAGAGGCCCTGGCCGCTAAAAAAGAAGATGATTCGATCATCGGCTCAACACCCCTGATGAAAAATATTTTTGAACGCATCCGGCAGGTGGCTCCAACAAATGCCACGGTACTCATAACAGGAGCGAGCGGCACAGGGAAAGAGCTTGTTGCCAAGGCTATTCATTCGAACAGCATGAGGAGCAGGAAAAAGATCATTACTGTTAACTGTACAGCGATACCCGAACAGGTTATTGAAAGCGAACTTTTCGGGCACGTAAAGGGAGCTTTTACCGGGGCATGGAAAGATAAGGTCGGTTTGGTCGCGGAGGCAGATCAAGGGACTCTTTTTTTAGACGAGATAGGAGATTTGAGCTCTCAGACGCAAACAAAACTTCTAAGGCTGCTCCAGTCAGGGGAGTATAAGCCGGTAGGCAATAATATAACAAAAAAGGCCGACATTCGCTTTATAGCCGCGACGAACCATGTTCTAAAGAAAGATATCGATAAAAGACTCTTCAGAGAGGATCTCTATTATCGATTAAACGTCTTTAATATTCACCTGCCGACACTTAGCGAACGAAAAGAAGATATTCCCCTGCTTGGATATTATTTCCTCAAAAGGTACAACGATAAGAACGGGAAAGATATAAAAAGCATTTCGGAATCGGCCATAAAGGCTTTATGTGCCTATGATTTTCCCGGAAATGTCAGGGAATTGGAAAACATGATTGAACGGGGTGTAATCCTTTGCAGGTCCGACAAATTGGTATTGAAGGATCTGTTCCAGGATGAAGAAAAGATTGATTGTTATCGGGATACGGGAGATGATCTGTCCTCTTATTCTTTTCACGATGCGAAAGAAAAAATACTGAGGATCTTTCACAGACAATATGTCAGGGCAGTGCTGAAAGAAAGCGGGGGAAATATAAGCAGGGCGGCGGATATTGCCGGTATTAAAAGACAATACCTTCACCGGTTGATGAAGGATACGGGAGTGGATGTTAATGAGTTCAAGAATGGCACGGAGTTTATAGAATAAGAAGATTTACTCATCTAGGAGTCTGTCGGGCAAAGTCCGACAGACTCCTAGTCACACACCAGAACCTCATTTTTTCTTTCTTTATTATTCTTTTTGGCATAATAAAGAAACCGCTTATTGTTCCAACTCCATCTCTAATTGCTTGCAAGTAAGGATCATCAATGGAATATAGATATACCGAGCCTCAAAACAGGTGGTATGTGCTCAGTCTTGGGGCGCTGACCATGGCGTTGTGTATGGCCGTGCCTTTTATATCATTGCCCGTGCTTTTCAATGAAATCTCGGAGGATCTGGATTTAAACCTGGTTCAGGTTGGCTGGATATGGGGTTTTTCAGTGGCATCGGGAATATTTATTGTTTTTCTATCCGGTATCCTGGCTGACCGATTCGGGCCGAAACGCATCCTTATTTTCGCCTGTTCAATAGCCGGACTGGCAGGGGCTTCAAGGGGACTGGCAAACAGTTTCAGCAGCCTGTTGCTATCAGCTTTTTTATTGGGCCTTACCACCGGATTAATCCCGTCTTGCATCTTTAAGGTGGCCGCAACCTGGTTTCCCTCGCATCTGCTGGGCTTTGCGTCCGGTATCCTGACCACCGGTAATGGTGTCGGCTTCACGATCGGGTCCATGTTCAGCGCCACCCTCCTTTCCCCAATGCTCGGGGGCTGGAGAAACGTTCTATTTTTATACGGAGCGGTTTCAGTATTTGTCGCCGTTATCTGGTTCATTACCATCAAGGATCAGCAGTCACCCTGCATGACCGCAGGCAAAGATAGAATCTCACTCCGTGAGGCGGTAATTTATGTAATACATAACAGAAATATATGGCTGATCAGCCTGGCCATGCTCGGTTATATAGGATGCACTGAGGGGATGAGCGGTTACCTCCCTCTCTATTTGCGCGAATTCAAAGGATGGCCGCCGGTCAGCGCCGATGGCACCTTGGCAACATTTACGGGGATCAGCACCCTCGGTGCCATCCCGCTGGCTCTCTTGTCAGACAGGCTTGGCAAGCGCAAAATCTTGATTCTGTATATTAACGTCGCGGCCATTGTGGGTTTGAGTCTGCTGTCAATAGCCGAAGGGTTATTTATCTGGATTTTAATCATAATGGTCGGTATCGGGCGGGATGCCCTGGTAGCACTGTCACTTACCTCTGCCATAGAAAGCAGAGGCATAGGGGCACAATATTCCGGGACCGCTATCGGCCTAATACAGACCGTCCTTAGAATAGGGATATTTATAGCGCCACCCATTGGCAACAGTATGGCGGTTATTTACCCGGGCTTGCCCTTCGTTGTCTGGGCGGTCTTTGGCGTGTTTTCCCTGGTGTGTTTCTACTTAATTAGAGAAGAAGGGACATACATGAAAATATGAATTAAAATTTTGGAACGGAATATATTTCGGGCTTTTTTGGGGAAAAAGGTTCGGGGGCAAAGAGACAGTACAGTAAATTTGTACGAAACGGGGTTGAACAGGGAAAGCGTACTGATTCAACAGGCGGAGGTCTGTTGCGCAGTCATGGGGGATGGACCGGAGTGAAATTACTGAAAGAAACAGGGGACTATCAAAAGGGTGATGAGCGCATATTGGGAGATGGAGCATTTGTTGAGGAGGTCCTGGCCAGGTCGGAAGAAGAACTCAAGGATGAATACCGAAGAAAGTCTGAAGGTTACAATCTGGATAGGCTTATCGACCGTATCTCTGAAATAAGCCATTTAACGCGAAAACAGATATTGGATAATGTAAGGGATGCAAGAAGGACGAAGGCAAGGAATATTTTATCTTTTTGGGCAACTGATACGCTGGGAGTGACACAGACGGAATTGGCCCGGCTATTAAAACTGACTCAATCCGCCGTCAGCCATGCAGCGCGAAGGGGTAGAGTTGTTGTGGAGGACAATTCATATTCAATGAAAGACAATTAATTTTCATATTTTCATGTACGTGATTTCCTATGGTGGGCGGTGAGGGGTTTGAACCCTCGGCTTCCACCGTGTGAGGATGGCACTCTCCCGCTGAGTTAACCGCCCTATAAAAATTGTTTCACAATTTTTATAAAATGTCCCGTTATAGACGAGACTCCTGTGAAGGAATGATTATTGATACAATATAAAAATATGGATGTAAATAAAAAATGTTCAATCCAGTCCGACCATTTTTTTCAGGGCAGATATTTCGCCGGGATCCAGTAATCTGTATTTACCTGTTTTTAACCTCCCGAGTTCCAGGTTCCCGAACCCGGTCCGGATCAGATGTATGACCATGTATCCTATCGCCTTTGTCATGCGTCTGATGATACGATTTGCTCCCCTTGTTATTGTAATCCTTATCAGGCTTTTTCCTTGATTCCGTTCAAGCAGGACAACTTTTGACGCCCTGCAAAATCCGTCATCCAGCTCCACACCCTTTCGAAGGGATTCAAGAGCTTCGTCGGTTATTGCGCTATTCAGCGTGACCTTGTAGGTTTTGGGAATGTGATATTTGGGGTGTGACAACCGGTATGATAATTCGCCGTCATTTGTAAACAGAAGCAGTCCGAGACTATCAAAATCCAGACGTCCTACCGAATAGACCCTGTGGGGAAAAGTTTTCAAGAGATCAATCGCAAGAGGTCTTCCTTCCGGGTCCTTCTGAGAGGATATGTAACCGAATGGTTTGTTAAGCATCAGGCAGAACCTTTCCGACGGGCCCTGTATCTCTTTCAAGTCGACCATGATGCTGTCCTCACCCCAAACTGCCCTGATCCCCATATCCTTTACAATATTGCCGTTTAGCGTCACGCGGCCTTCACTTATCAATTCATCGGCCTTACGTCTGGACGTAATCCCGGCGAGCGAAAGTATTCTATTGATTCTCTGTTTTACCATGGTGGGGTGGTTCCAAAGGCTCTTCTGATTCTTCTTTTCCTGTTTTTACCATTTCCGATTCGTAAATTCTTTCTTGCTCTTCAAAATCATCTATGCCCTGGTCTTCCGTTCCTTTCCCCTCACTATCCGGATTATCATCCGATATGGATTCGTCAGGGCCGCCGTCATGATATCCATGTTCCTCAATGCCGTTTTTGCCCTGTGTCGAATCCGCAGCGGTTTCCGGCGCCTGCTCAGGAATAATGATCGACTCCTTGATATCCTCCTGAAGCGTTTCATCAGCATCATTTCGGGTTGGTTCAAATTGCTCCGAACCGAAGTCTTTTATCTCTTTAAGTTTGGGGAGCGAATCGATATCCTTGAGATCGAATACCTCCAGGAAAAGTTTTGTGGTCCCGTATATAAGGGGCTTGCCTGGAAGGTCTTTCCGTCCCATTATTCTTATCAGGTTCTTTTCGAGCAGGGTCCTGAGTATCCCGCCGACGTCAACTCCTCTTAACCTTTCAATCTCATGACGGAGAATAGGTTGTTTATAGGCGATTATGGCAAGTGTCTCCATTGACGCCCTCGATAGCCTGCTGGGTGAGGATTGAAGCATTTTGAGAATGTATGCACCGTATTCAGGCCGCGATCTTAACTGATACCCGTTAGCGACCTCACGGAGCTCAAAGCTTCTATTCAATGAATTATAATCATACATCAACACCTTGAGCGCTTCCTTAATCTCCGACGGTTGGGCATCCGGAAGACATGCCCTGATATCGCTGACAGTAAGCGGTTTTTCGGACGAAAAAAGCAAAGATTCGACAATTAATTTAAGGGATTTCCCCATTGCATTCATCCTCGTCATCGGTGAAATGGGCTTCGAGCCTTATATCCTTATACGGATCAGGCTGATAGAGCCTTATTAAACCCATATGTACCAACTCAAGAAGGGCCAGGAAGGTTATTATGAATTCGGCAATTGTCCTGTCATCCCTGAATAATTCATGAAAATAGAGCGATTGCTCCTTTTTCAACCTGGTCATTATAAACGCGGTCCTTTCCTTGATGGACCATATCTGGGCCTTAAACGTAATTTTTGACCCGGGCAGTTCTCTTTCAATAACCTTTTTAAATGCGTCTATCAGTTGAAAAAGATTGACGTCCAGGAGGATTTCATCACTCTTCAGGTGATCGAGCGAATCAGGTGGCACCTTGCGGGTGAAAACATCTCTGTTTAAAATTTCTCTTTCAAAAAGTTCCCCTGCGAGTTCCTTTAATCTTATATATTCCAGAAGCGGTTCCGTAATTTCGTTCCTCGGATCTTCTCCTTCCTCTTCATTTTCAGTCAGCTCTGGGAGAAGCATCCTGGATTTGATATGAGTAAGGGTAGATGCCATTACCAGAAAATCACCGGCAATATCGATGTTCAGCGACTTCAGCAGATCCATGTATTCCAGATATTGATCGGTAATGATAGCTATTGGTATATCGAATATATCGACTTCGTTTTTTCTTATCAAGTGAAGTAGAAGATCAAGTGGACCCTCGAACATATTGAGCTTTACTTTGTATTCATCGCTAATAATTTGATCCGGCATGGCACTATTACACATTCAACAGGATTATTTTTCTAAATTCCGATGGCATCCTTTACTTCTTCTATTGTCTTTTTAGCAATTGATCTGGCTTTCCTGTTGCCGTTTTCAATGATTTCTTTAACCTTGTTGAGATCAGACTCCAATTCCCTTCTTTTTTCCCTTACTGGGGCAAGCGACATGACAAGATTTTTTGCCATTATTTTTTTACAATCGACACAACCTATTTCAGCTCTTTGACAATCTTTCTCAATCTGTTTGACGGTCTCTTTATCGCTGTAGATCTCATGAAATGAAAAGACATTGCATATTTTAGGATCCCCTGGATCTGATTTCCGGGCCCTTTGCGGATCAGTGATCATCTGCCCTGTCTTTGATTCGATTTCTTTATCGGAATCCGTAAAAAATATGGCATTACTATAACTCTTGCTCATCTTTCGCCTGTCAATTCCAAGGATTTTCGATGTCGGGGCCAACAGAACATCAGGAACAGGAAAGATTTCCTCATAAAGAGAATTGAATCGACGGGCGATTTCCCTTGTCAACTCCACATGAGGGGCCTGGTCTTCCCCGACAGGAACCCCATTTGCTTTGTACATCAGTATATCAGCGGCTTGAAGGACAGGATAACCTAAAAAGCCATAGGTATAGATATCCTTTTGTCTTAATTCCTTTAACTGTTCCTTATATGTGGGATTTCTTTGCAGCCAGGGGAGAGGCGTAATCATTGAAAAGACGAGGTGAAGCTCCGTATGTTCCCTGATTTGGCTCTGGATAAAGAATGTGCTCAGTTCCGGATCCAAACCAATCGAGATCCAGTCGATGATAATATCATAAATTGAACCCTTGATAATGTCAGTGTTGTGGTACTCACTGGTAAGGGCGTGCCAGTCTGCGATAAAATAGAAACATTCATATTCATTCTGTAGTTTCTTCCAGTTGTCAAGCGCACCGTGAAGATGTCCTAAATGCATCTTTCCGGTAGGCCTCATCCCGCTTACAATCCTTTTTTTCATTCAGTTAGTCTCCTAAATTTATTTACCAGTCTGATTTCGTCCTGCTTTGTGTTTATTTCGTTATTCAGCTTCGACTTAAGAAGGTAATCAAATATTCTCCTGTATTCGGGACCGGGCTTGATGCCCATTTCTATAAGGTCTCTGCCTCGAAGCCTGATCTTTGTATTTTTCAACTTTGTGAAATATATGGAAAATATTTTCTTTACCTTCTCATTGTTTGTCTTTGCCATCATGAAAAGCAAGACCTCTGTATCATATTGTGAAAGTAATGTATAGATACCAAAGTTATCATCTATTTCAATCCGGAAAAGCCTCTCGAGGATATTTGCCGCTTCCAGAGGCTGTGAAATAAGAGATCTTTTTTCCTGCTCTCCAAACTGCATTCTTCTTCCAAGATCATCCATGCTTTTGGGATCCAGTGCGGATGTCAAACCGTACCAGTAGATCCTCCATGGCTGATAGCTTTCTTCAATAAAGAGGAGGTTAAACCAGGAGATAACATCTCCAATACTTTCCAGGATTTTTCGTATAGCTTTGTCATAGACTATCTGGGGTGAGATATATTGCATGAGATCAAACTCATTCATTCTTTCTATGGATTTAATAGGCCGGTCTTCCATTAAAAGCAGTTTTAACTCGGAATAGAGGCGTCTTCCTGATAGTTCCTTGAAACAATCGATGCTTACGGCATTTTTCATTAATGCAAGGGTGAGTTTTCCTATCTTAAAGCCGAAACGCTGTTCAAACCGGATTGCCCTCAGCACGCGGGTGGGATCTTCCACGAAGCTCAGGTTATGCAAGACCCTTATGACTTTTTCTCTAAGGTCTTTCTGTCCCCCGAAATAATCTATAAGAGTCCCATATTCCTTTCTGTTCAGCTTTATTGCCAGCGTATTGATTGTAAAGTCCCTTCTGTAAAGATCCATTTTCAGGGAACTGGTTTCCACTACCGGAGTAGCCGCCGGTGTCTCGTAATATTCCATACGGGCCGTGGCTATATCCACTTTAAATTTATCTGGAAATATAAGAACGGCGGTTCCGAATTTACGATGGCTCCTGACCCTTACGTCATGGCTTTCCGCATATTTCCTTGCGAACTTTATCCCATCCCCCTCAATTACTATATCAACATCCAGGTTATCGCGTTTAAGGAATACGTCGCGAACTATGCCTCCCATGAGATAGGCGCTGTAACCAAGCAAATCGGCTGTTTTACCCAATTCTTTTATTATGCCGATGATCCTCTTGGGAAGGCGCCCCTTCAGGATGGCAGTTATATTTTTTTTCTTGGTAAAATAAGAAGCGTGTTGTGAGCCATAAAGAAAATCGGGGAGGACAGGACCGCCTACCAGGATATTTAAGAGATCTGTTCTTGTTATTACGCCCAAAACGCCATCGTCCCCAATAACAGGCAGTATCCGCAATTTATCTTTTATAATCAGTTCCTGGACCTGATTCATAGTGGCATCGGGACCCACAAAGGAAAAGTCTATATTCATGTATTCCTTTACAGGGATCTTTCCCAGACCGAAATACACCGCTTTCTCCATTATCTGCCTTGTAATATATCCTTTCATTTTGCTGTTTTTATCTATTACAAGGAGAACGTTTATATTATACTTGGTCATGAGGATGGCGGCTTCCTGGATCGTTTCAGCCGGCGTGATGCTGATAGCAGGGGAGGACATGATATTTATCGCGGTATTCTGAGGCTTTATGTGGTTTCTCAGGAGCGTATTCAAAGATCGTTCAATCTGAATGAGCGTATGATTCTTGATCGTAGCAGAGGCTGCCTGTGGATGGCCGCCACCGCCAAATGCAAGAGCGATTTCAGCTACATTCACTTCTTCCTTTCTGCTCCGTGCAACAAGATAGATCCTGTCTTCCATCTGGGCAAGGGCAAAAAGGACATTCAGACTCTCCATTTCCATGAACTTATGCACGAGAACGGCAAAATCGCCGATGTATTCCTCACGGATCACCTTTGCTATAATAACCTCAACTCCATTAATAATATGAGTTGTTGCGGATTTGGTCAGGTCATTCAGGAGCCAGATCTGCTCTGCGGTCAACTCACGAGTCAGCATATCAGCTATCATATTCTGATTGGCTCCCTGCTCCGAAAGCCATGATGCCGCAAGATGGTCCTCGGCTGTTGTTGATGAGAAGGTAAATGACCCTGTATCTTCGTGGATCCCAAGGCACATAACTGTGGCCTCGTCCTGGGTCAGACTTATACCCCTTTTCCTAATGATTTCGGTGAGAATTGCCGTCGTGGAGCCAATCTTCTTGATGATTTCAACGCTGCCGTGAATATCTTCATCGGAATCAGGGTGATGATCGTAGATATGTATCTCCAGATCAACTCTATCCAGCAATTCTGCAAATTTACCGATCCGGCTTCTTTGTCTTGTATCAACAATGATCAATTTTTTTACTCTGTCAAAGTCGATATTTTTTATTTTGGTGAAATTAAAAAGATAGGATGTCGAATGCAGGAAAAAATTGCGCAGATTCTTCTCTTGTGAACCAGGGAAGGCCAGTATTGCTTCTGGATACAATTTTTTAGCCGCAATCATTGAAGAGAGTGCGTCAAAGTCGGCATTTACATGTGTTGTTATGACTGTTGAACCGGGATTTGCATCCCGTGTCAATTTTTCCCTTTCATTCTTCAGCATGGAAGGATCATTCTAAGTACGTAATAAAAAGGCCGGGCACAGAAAATTGCCTCGGCCGTTTTTTAAGAGGGTTCATGTTATAAACCCTTCAGCCTTTCCTCGTCTTCCTGTTTTTTCTTGCAATCAATGCAAAGTGTTGTAACAGGTCTGGCTTTAAGTCTCTTTTCCGATATTTCCTCTCCGCACGATTCGCATATACCATAGGTACCGTTCTCTATCCGCTCCAGAGCATCTTTTATCTTTCCAATGAGTTTTCTTTCCCTATCCCTGATCCTCAGAGTGAAGTTCCGGTCGGATTCCAGTGTGGCGCGATCGGCAGGGTCAGGCAGATTTCCCTTGAGATCACTCATGCCACTGACGGTTTTGTTGACTTCCTGAAGAAGATTCTCCAGTCTCTTATTCAGTAGGTTTTTAAAATATTCCAGTTTTTTCTCTGTTAACATGGTTTGGTCTTTACTCCTGCTTCAAAGGGTGCTCTGTATCGGGAATAGTTATTATACATATCTTAAACGAAATGTAAAACAAACTATTTATATTTTTAATTCTGATCCCTGCATAGCCTCCCCCACGAATAATTTTTATCCAGCAGTACGCCGGAGAATGCCGACAGGATGCTAGGACTTTCTCCCGAATAATTTACCTTTTTTTTCTTGTTTCTTAGTGTCCATTGTCTCCGCGAAATCCTTTAGTAATTCTTTCTGCCGAGATGTGAGTTTCTGAGGGATCTTCACGATTATCTTAACAAGCAGATCTCCTCTGTATCCTCTTTGCAGACTGGGCATTCCCATACCTCGAAGTGTTATTATGTCTCCGGGTTGCGTTCCCATTGGAATCTTTAGATCATGTGTTTCATCCTTATCGAGAATGGGTATAGGAATTATATCACCTAAGGCAGCCTGATGAAATGATATGGGAATTTCACAAATAAGGTGCTCACTTTCACGGGTAAAAAATGGATGCTCCTTTACATGAATCACAATGAACAGATCGCCCGGAGGGCCGGAATGCTCGCCAGCTTCCCCCTCACCCCTGAGTCGCAGTTGTGAACCATTATCCACACCCGCTGGGATCTTTATGCTGATTTCTCTCTCCGCGCTGATTTTTCCTTTACCCCCGCATTTCTTGCAGGGATCGGTAACTATTCGCCCCTGTCCATGACAGGCAGGGCAAGTAGTATTGATCTGAAAAAATCCCTGTGATCGAATTACATTCCCCCGGCCTTGACATGTGCCGCATACCTGAGGCTCACTTCCTGGCGTAATTCCCGAACCTTTACACGCGTTGCATGACACCATTTTTTTAAAGGTTATTCTTTCTTCTTTTCCAGTGAAGGCCTCTTCAAGTGTCAACTCCATGTCATAGCGAAGATCTCTACCTTTTCTGGCATTGGTTCTCCTTCTTCGCCCGGTTCCAAAACCGAAGAAATCTTCAAAGATGTCCCCGAAACTCGAAAAAATATCTTCAAATCCACTGAAACCACTAAAGCCGGTCCCGCTGAGACCCTCATGACCATACTGATCATATATCTGCCTTTTATCTCTGTCCCTCAGCACTTCATAGGCTTCAGCCGCTTCTTTAAATTTTTCCTCCGCTTCTCTATCGTTTGGATTCCTGTCCGGGTGATATTTCATGGCAAGTTTTCGATAAGCCTTTTTTATCTCATCCTCACCTGCATCCCTTGCGATATCAAGGATTTCGTAGTAATCCCTTTTATTCATCGTCAGTTGCCTTCTGCTCCGGTGCTTACGCTATCCGGTTCTTGCCCGGAGCTTTCTGCATAAGCCTGGTCCCGGGATTCTGGTTGGATCTGCAATGGCCTTTCAGAGAGGTGCCTATCTCTTCCGGATTCTGATATTTCTATATTTCCCGCAGCTATCTCCCGCAATGCGACTACAATGTCCCTGTTTTTCGAAATGATGGTGGATTCTTCACCTTTTCTGAGTTCCCTGACGCGTTTGGATGCCATGTGGATCAACGCAAACCGGTTATTAATTCTTTTCAGGCAATCTTCAATCGTAATACGTGCCATATTTCTCTCCTTACCATAAAATGACAGGTTAATGCTTTTCTGTTGTTAAAACATGTATTAAGTTGCAATTTTTTTTGC
>JAFGDF010000200.1 GCA_016932235.1 Deltaproteobacteria bacterium
TTCTGCCCGCCTGGCATGCACCTTACGCAATTATCCTGCTTCCAGGGTTTTCGCCGATAAAAAGAGTTCCACATGCCGCGATTCCGGGAATATGATTATTTAAAAATTATTAATTGTCTTTTTGGCTTAATCGGTTAAAATGAGTTCCGGGCTTTTCGACCTATAACCTTGAACCACGAGCCGTTTAACCTATGTTAACCAGTTCAGGAAAGGAGGTTTCCATGTCATCTCAGGAAAATGAAATTCTTTCCCGCATGCGTTCTCATGCCATGGAGCTATTCCATGTCTCCATTGAATCAGTAGATCCGTATAAGGCCGTAAGGCGTTTTGTCAGTCTTGAAGGTGACAGAATAATCCTTGGCAGAGAAAGTAATAAAAGTATTATTTTGGACCTAGATGATTATGACTCGATCTTTCTGGTCGGGGGCGGAAAGGCAACCGCTCCGATGGCAAGGGCCATAGAGGACCTGCTTGGTGACAGGTTAAAGAAGGGGATTATAAATGTTAAGTATGGATTTATTGAAAAGCTCTCTTTTACCGAGATAATCGAAGCGGATCATCCAATCCCTGATCAGAATGGAGTTAAGGGCACTTCAAAATTGCTTGGCCTGCTACAGAATGCCGGCAAAAAAGACCTGATATTTTCTCTTATCTCCGGAGGCGGTTCATCGCTGCTCCCTCAGCCTGCAGGGGGCATAAGCCTTCGGGAAAAGCAGGCCGTGACAAAGGGGCTGCTTGAATGCGGGGCCAGTATTGATGAAATAAATAGTATTCGGAAACATATATCCGGCTCCAAAGGAGGCCAGATGGCACGAGCGGCCTTTCCGGCCACAACGGTTAATCTTATGCTGTCGGATGTGGTTGGCGATCGGATGGATGTCATAGCCTCTGGCCCCTTTGTTCCCGATATAAGCACTTTTTTGGATTGTTCCAGGATCCTGAAAAAATACGGGCTCGGAGATATTCCCGTAAGCGTAGCAGAACATCTATCAAAGGGACTTAACGGGCTCATTCCGGAGACACCAAAGCAAGGTGAAGAGATATTTAAAAAGGTTTATAATGTTATTGTCGGCAGTAATATCCTGGCCCTGGAGGCTGCGAAAAACAAGGCCGAAGACTTAGGGTATAATACCATCATCCTTTCTTCGATGATCGAGGGTGAAACAAAGGATGTTGCTCTTGTTCATTGCGGGATAGCAAAAGAGATCCTGAAGACGGGATATCCTGTCCCTCCTCCGGCATGCATTATTTCAGGAGGCGAGACTACGGTAACCATAAAGGGAAAAGGCTTAGGCGGCAGGAATCAGGAATTCTGCCTGGCTTCCGCAGCATGTATCCATGGACTGAGTCCGCGAGTCGTTATCATGAGCGCAGGAACGGATGGAAACGACGGACCGACTGATGCCGCCGGGGCGATAGTGGACCCGCTCACTAGAACAAGGGGTAAAGAAATGGGTATGGACGAGGCGGAGTACCTGCTGGAAAATGACTCGTATCATTATTTCGATAAGCTCGGTGATTTGATCAGAAGCGGTCCGACGAATACCAATGTAATGGATGTACGGTTTATTCTGGTGCGGTAATCAACTCTCCTGCCATCTCTGAACGAGGTACGGTTTGGTCATTTCAAAGGTCATGCAGTCATTTTCTATGGTTTCCTCAGCTTGTTGCACAGACATCTTTTCAGTCTTTCTGACAAAAGATAAGGTTTTTCCAAAATAAAGGGGGATCAGGGAATCCATTATCTCATCCCTGTTCAATATCGCTTTTTTATAGGAGATGGCCACGTCGTAGAGCAGCCTGGCCCATATGTCTGTGGGAAATGTAAAGACACTTTTTTTCATCCCTTTTATTTCAAGAAGTTTTTGATACACGTCGGGAGTCAAGATCTTTTCCCAGATCTCTCCGTATTGCTCAAAACCGTGGTGAAAGTTGTTAAACAGCTTCTCAGTATCGGCATTCACATTAGGCGGCATCTCCATTTCTCCCAGGCCAAAGCCGTATATTGCCGTAGGCTTACTGTATTTTACATTTATCCAGAATGATTCAAAATGGCTCATCAGGGAATAGACGGTTCCAACGACCTGCCTGAACATCGTACCAAGGGAGGAAGCGGGATCTTTTGGTCTATGTATTTTGGGCCTTCCCATGAAAGACTGGCATACCTGCGCCCCGTGATTTAAGGCGATCGTAGTCATCCAGATATCTATACCGAAATTTGCGGTCGCGTCATCCCAGATATTACTTTCCAGAAAGGCCTTGCAGAGGTTGCCGCTGAAACCGAAATCACCTCCAATCGGCTGTCTGACTCTCCTGCCATAAAGGGCTCTTGATAATGGGTATGCGATACTGTTGGTTATTGTCCCATCGTATTTATGTCTGACATAAAGAGGGGCAACATAGGAAAAATCGTTAAATAGAGGCTCACCCAGATGCTTTATCCACTCGGGCGTAACGCTTTTAAGGTCGGCGTCCACAATAATAACGGCCTCAGCCTGAAGCTCCACAACCTTCTGAAAGAGATTTCTCAAATTATTCCCCTTGCCTTTCACACCGGGGTCTGTTGAGATATAGATCTTTGGGATATCAGTGTCTGTATTCAAAAAAGCGGATTTCGTGTCATCAGGTGAATTATTATCACAGTTTATTATTACGGATTTCTTATCAGGAAAAAATTTTGACAGGCCTTCGGTCGCTTTTTTTGTGGGGTAACTGATGGAGTCCGCCTCATTATATGAGGGAATACTAACAACAAGATCAGCTTTTTTAATATTGTAGGGATTGATTTCCCTCTCAAACATGATTGGCAATACCTCCCTCTATTCTTTCGTTTAAGATTTCCAGAACAGCCGAGTTCCAGCCTTTAGGGCCTGGATAGGCCGTAACCTTTATTCCGGGCATGACTTTCTCAATCTCCGGAAAACCGCGGGAAGATCGGATAAGCACAGGTTGCTCCACCTTTTTAAACATGCTGAAATCGTTCGGGCTGTCTCCGAGTGCGATGGTAAAGATATCCGGAAATATACTCCTGTATTGCAGGATTAGATAATTGACAGCGTCTCCTTTATCGTATTTCCCGTGCAGGTGATAGAAGCGTCCCCCTTCAGTTATCTTAAGCCCTCTTTTGCCTGCCGAATTATGGAGCTGATCCAGATCAGGATCATCATCCAGGATAATGAAGGGTTCATCAAACTCCCTGTCGGCGGCAATTTTCGCTTTGCCCGGGTCAAGACCTGTCAAAGCTCCGATCTCATCAGGAGTCATATCGGAAAAACCGTGAATGCCCATGCCAAGCTCCTCGCGTATCTCCCTGAGGGCTTTTAGGACCGTTTCATGGGGAACGCCTAATGTGTATTTCCATAAACCATCCGTGAAAACGGCTGTCTGCGGTATGGGCTGGATCTTCATATCCGGGAAAAAAATTCCTCCGCCATTTTCAGAAATAAATGGGGCGGAAAGACCGATATCCCGCCTGATGATCTCCATCTCGTTCCTGGTTTTACTGGAGACCAATACTATCGGGATACGATATCTCCGGCAGAGATCGATGGAGTTTTTGGCTTCGTCCCAACTGTAGGATACATGATCAAGCAGACTTCCATCAAGATCAGAGAATATTAAAGCAGCAGGAAAATTCATTTTAGAATATGATATATGTTAGATATTTACAGGACAGGGTCCGGCAGGCTCCTATACAAATAGTCTTTTTTCCGCTTCAACCACCTCGATGAGGTCGTAGAAGATGCGAGGGAGTTTATTAGATACCCTTTCCCATGAAACTGTCGTTGGTGTCTCAAAAATCTTTTTCTGTGTTTTATTCTCAACAGCCAGTATCGTTTGAGCCAGGTCATTTTCCAGATAAGGCCTGAATTCCGGATTACTGTTTACAAACCTCAAAAACTTTTCAGTAATCTTATAAGGGGAAGTGAGCTGATCACCAGCGCTGATGATGGAATTTCTGAACACTTCTTTGACCATATATTCTTCGGCGTCTCGATCATATGAGAGGTTACTGAAACTTGAATCATCAGAATATTTTTTTATATGTTCTTCGGCGACGGCCTGATAGGTAATAGAAAGATCCCTGAAAAAAGTGTCGGAAATTTCCAGCCCTTCCTCTATAACCAGCGCGTTCATAAGCGTGGTAACAATGTCTATGGCCATGCGGTAAAGTCCGCCGGTCTGGTCTCCGGAGGAAACCTCCTGGTGTTTATGGTCAAAGGGATCCCTGGTAAACATTACCTGGGCTATGGAGGATGCCTTTCTGAATACTTCAATGAGGGTGAAAATCTCAACTCCCCAGTTTGTAGCGAAGCGCATTTTTTTAAGAAGATCCGTGTGGAAGGCGACTTCGCCGGAGAGCTGATAACTGAATCCCAGGAGGAAATCTATCAAGCGAAGCATCTTATCTTCCTTGCTCTCCGTGAATTTTCTTTTCAGTGAGAGCAGCAGGGGATCAAGCAGCAGTCTCTTTACCCTGCCATACATGGCATTGCCCATGATACGGGAGTAGTAAGCCTTGGCGAAGTCGTAATTAAGCACAACAACGGGGTATAAAAGCCTTTCCAGCTGATCTTTCTTAAAGGTCTTGATATCGGCATCTATTAAGGCTATGGACTCAGCGCCGAGGGCTATAGCGATGCCGAAGCTCAGAAACATGTTTTTGCCCTTCCCTGGCTCGTGAAAATCAAATCCGGCATCTATAAGCTGCTGATATATACTGCTAACCCCCGGACCACTGTTCCATTGAATAATATAGTTTCTGATCCTGTATTTCTTAATCAGATTCCTGAGCTGAAGAGCCTCCTCTTCGGTTGCACTGTCCAGGCCGAAGATTATCTGTGAAAGGTATGTAACATCTTTCAACTGCCTGAGTATGTTTTCAAACACGGGACGGTTTTCAGGGTTGGTATATTCGCTTGAAAGGAGCGGAATAATCAGCACGGTCTTTTTCCATCTGGAATGCAGCCTTAGTTGCGACCTTAAATGCCTGCGATCCTGTTTGAGGATATGGAAGGTTGTTATCTGGCTCTGCTTTTGTGAGAAATCGGAAATGGCGTTGCCTCCTTATTTGAAAGTTAAGGAAAAGGATACTTACATTTGATTTGTTTAGTGATTTTCATTTTACACTATTAATATAAAAATGACAAGGCATTGCTGTCCAAGAAAAATTCATATCCGTTTTTGCAGCAAATAAATAGAGTGTGTTGGAGCACGATTTTCATTTATTGATGACGTCCTGATGATGAATATATCAACAAAATCCGGAAAGGACATTACGGATGAGAAAATCATACTGCTATGTTTCTTTATGCAATTTCCTAACCGGGCATTAGTGGTGGATTTTAGGACAGGATGGTTAAAAAAGGCTTTTTTGAGGCTTATCCTGAGTGTTATTAATCCTGATATTAAAATGCCTGTAGGCAAGTTCGGTAGCGATCCTTCCTCTCGGGGTTCTCTTGATATACCCTTTCTGGATCAAAAACGGCTCATAAACATCCTCCAGAGTGTCTTTCTCCTCGCACACGGCGGCGGATAATGTATCCAGACCGATTGGGCCTCCGCTGAATTTATTGATGATCGTGAGCATAATATGACGGTCCATCCTGTCCAGTCCCTGTTCATCCACATCCAGCATTTCCAGCGCATGCATTGCTATGTCCCGGGATATCACCCCGTCCCCCTCCACCTGGGCGTAGTCCCGCACCCGTCGTAAGATCCTGTTCGCGACTCTTGGCGTTCCCCTGGCTCTTCTGGCAATTTCAAAAGCGCCGTCGTCATTTATAGGTATCTCCAGGATTTCCGCTGATCGAGTAATAATCTGCTTGAGTTCTTCAGGTTTATAAAAATCGACCCTCAGAATAACGCCGAAGCGATCCCTGAGAGGAGGAGTGAGAAGCCCTGTCCGGGTGGTCGCGCCGACAAGTGTGAAGGGGGGAAGAGGGATCTTCATTGTCCGGGCGGACGGACCCTGGCCTATGATAAGGTCCAGCTGGAAGTCTTCCATCGCGGGGTATAATATTTCTTCCACCACATGGTTGAGGCGGTGGACCTCGTCTATAAAAAGCACATCTCGCGGCTGAAGGCTGGTTAGTATTGCTGCGAGATCTCCCGGTCTTTCCACCACAGGGCCGGAGGTGCTGTTGATGTTTACTCCCAGCTCGTTTGCGATAATATGGGCGAGAGATGTCTTGCCAAGTCCCGGCGAACCGTGAAAAAGCACGTGATCAAGGGCATCGGAGCGGCCTTTAGCCGCGTCAATAAAAACCCTGAGGTTCCTTTTCACTTCTTCCTGTCCGACGTATTCGGAAAGGCTTCTGGGTCTTAAGCTGATTTCCTGAGGAATTTCGTCAAGATCAGGTTCAGCGGAGATTATCCTGTCTTTATTCTCTTCCATTTATTGCTGTTTCACTCCCTCAAGCGAGTAATTTCAGTGCCTCCTTGATCAAACCTTCGAGGTTTTTCTCTTTTATTGAAGAGAACGCTTTTTCCACGGCCTGTCTGGCCGGTTTTTGGGAATAGCCAAGGTTTAGCAATGCGGAAAGGGCGTCATCGAATATTATTTTGTCCGCATCGCAGGCTGCCTGCGCCGGCGGGAGGTCTATATCGGCAGTGATTTTCGAAGCTTTCTCTTTTAACTCAAGGGCGATCCTCTCGGAGGTCTTTCTTCCTACTCCGGGTATAGCATTTAATCTTGCGGAGTCTCCGGTCACTATTGCCTTCAAAAGCTCATCAGGCCCGATGCCGGACAGGATATTAACAGCGAGTTTCGGGCCGATGCCTGAAACAGATATGAGCAGTTTGAATATCTCCTTCTCGATGCTTGAATGAAAGCCGAACAGCAAGAGGACATCTTCCCTTACATGGGTATAGATGTGAAGGCTGACCGTTTCATCTTCGGCAGGGAGGCAGTAAAATGTTGAGAGAGGGGCAATAACCTCAAAACCGACACCGCAGATATCAACTATTATTGATCCTGGGGTCTTTTTCAATAATGTGCCTTTCAGATGCGCGATCACTTCCTGTGCCTTATCCCTTTTCGAGTCTCATCCAGTTGAGATGGCAGATGGCTGTTGCCAGAGCGTCGGATGTGTCCGGATCAAACCTGTTTTTTAGTTTAAGTAAGACCTGTACCATGGACCGGACCTGTTCTTTCGATGCCCGGCCATAACCCACGACCGATTTTTTGATCTCTAAAGGACTATATTCAAATACCTTGACCCCGCAATGAACAGCGGCTATCAGCGCCGCGCCTCTGGCGTGGCCGAGCTTCATGGAGCTCTTGACGTTTTTCGCGAAAAAGACATCCTCTATGGCCATCTCTCCCGGTCGGGACTGATCGATTATGTCCACCATGGACTGAAAAATACTATGGATCCTTTCATAGAACGGTTTCGTTTCCGCCAGCCTGATACTGCCCGCGCGGACAAAGGAGAGCCGGTTATCCCTTTTCTCGACCAGCCCATATCCTGTTATCCTGGAGCCAGGATCAACTCCAAGCACCAGCATCAGCCGATCGCCTCCATGATCTCTTCAGGGATGTCGAAATTGGCGTAGACATGGTTTACGTCATCGTTATCTTCAAGGGCCTCCATCAGCTTTATCATCTGTTCGGCTTTTTTCCCATCGAGTTTCACAGTGTTTTGCGGTACCATGCTGACTTCCGCCAGAGTGTATCTCAAATCCTCTTTATCAAAAGCATCTTTCACTCTTTCAAGATTAGACGGGGGTATGATAACCTCGAATTCCGTTTCCTCTTCATTAACATCATCCGCACCGGCATCAAGGGCAATTTCAATGAGTTTTTCTTCATCAACCTTGTCCTTTTCAAGTATTATCATACCTTTTTTATCAAACATCCACGCCACGCATCCAGGTTCTCCGAGGTTTCCACCGTGCCGGTCCATTATATGTTTCAGATCTGCCACCGTCCTTTTTTTATTATCCGTAAGACATTCAACAAGCAGGGCAACTCCGCCCGGACCATATCCCTCATAGGATATTTCCTCGTATGATACCCCTTCAAGTTCCCCTGTGCCTTTTTTTATTGCCCGCTCGATGTTGTCTTTGGGCATGTTTTCAGCTTTAGCGGCATAGATTGCGGTCCTGAGTCGCGGATTCCCGTCAGGGTCTCCCCCTCCGAGACGGGCGGCAACGGTTATCTCCTTTATGAGTTTTGTAAATATCTTTCCCCTTCTCGCATCAGCAGCGCCTTTTTTATGTTTTATAGAACTCCATTTTGAATGTCCTGACATTTGTCACCTCCTGATTTAGCGGATTTTGACGGTTTAACACGAAAATAAAATCTAACAATATCGGTATATAATTCAACATTTTCTCTAAAGACCGTGGCCTGGGGAGCCCTTTTTACGAGCGAACTCGTTCCTGGCCAGTTTTACGCAAACTGCCTTACGAGGCGGGCGGCGGGCCATCTCAGTCGCCATAATGAGGGATCAAGATGGAACGACCGGAGAAGGTTTCCGCCCGCCTGGCATGCACCTTGCGCTATTAATTTGCTACCCGGGTCTTCGCCGTAAAAAGGGCTCCCCAGGCCACGGCCCTGAGACCGCATGGTGCTATTTTCATGCATTGTGGAGGCCCGGAGAGCCATGAGTGTTTAGTAAAAAGTCCATCTGCGGCGTTGCGCTTCATCCCTGCCATGTTAAATACCCGCCACGCGAATCGGCTCACCGATTTAACAGGGTAAATCACGGTAACGCACTCTATGCACGGCCTCATTTCTCAAGATTCACGCACCTTGCATCTGGAATTTCCGCTATGCCCTGGATTCGGATAATTTTTTACAAATGAATAAAGTTCAATCCCAGCAGATATATTTCTCTGCTTCCCTTGCGTATGGCAGATGGTCTTGTCAGCCGTACTCTTTTAAAACATCCGGATATCTTCTTTCTAAAGTCATAAAGTTCATCACCTTCGAATATTTTACACAGGAAGTGACCTTCGTTTTTCAGAACTGCCAGGGATATCTCAAAGGCCTTTTCCGCCAGTTCCATTGAACGGCGGGTATCGGAAATTCGGTTGCCGGACGTATTGGGCGCCATGTCGCTGATGACTATATCCCGGAGCCCAACCTCATCTATTATCCAGTCGATATCCGCAGAGAGTAAATCAGCCTGGATGAACCTGAAATTCGGTGCGGAAAAACGTTCGGGTTTTTTAAGGTCAATTCCTATCAGCCCGCCGTTGTTACCTATCCTTTTTATGCAGTACTGCGACCATGAACCTGGAAAGCATCCCAGATCAAGGACACGATGCCCCGGTTGGAATAATCCGTTTTTCCTGTCAATTTCTTCCAGTTTATAGACGGATCTTGCCAGCCATTTTTCAGACCGGGCCTTTAAACTATAATGGTCTTTCCATCTGTTCGATGCGGGCATTTCCTTATTCAGAAATCTGGAGTATAACCAATTTCTTCTATCACAGATACTGATCCTTTGCAAAAAAAATAGTTTACAGGAAAATACGGTCTTGTATTTATTGTTTTCATTTTTTATATATCTTTCGTAATTCTTGACCGGTTGAATAAAGAACACTTATGAGGCTGTCTGACAACGCCCATCTGCTGCGTTACCCTCATCCCTCGTAATTGCGACGTACTTCTATGTACGCCTCATTCCTCGGGATTTCGGAAGCCTTGCATCCGGACATTGTCAAACAGCCTCCAAAATGGAGGTTGCTGGACAGCCTCTTATGGGGGCTTTTCCTTATCGTAAAACCGAGAAAGAAACCAATCAGGTTAATAAGCCAGGAGGTTGTTTTTATGGATATAAATGAGATCACTCAGGAGGTTGAAAAAGAGAGCTACATCCTGAGGCAGATAATGGCGGAAATGGAAAAGGTAATCGTGGGTCAGAGAAAATTGCTGGAGAGGATGCTGATAGGCCTGCTCTGTGAAGGGCACATATTGCTGGAAGGGCTTCCCGGTCTTGCCAAGACAACAGCGGTTAAGACTCTTGCGGCCGCGATCAGGACCTCTTTTCAAAGGATACAGTTCACACCCGACCTTCTGCCGGCCGATATATTGGGGACCCAGATATACAGGCCTGACAATGCTTCCTTTGAGATAAAGAAGGGACCCATATTCCATAATATAATCCTTGCTGACGAGATAAACAGGGCGCCGGCCAAGGTGCAGAGCGCGCTTCTGGAAGCCATGCAGGAACGTCAGGTAACTATCGGAGAGGAGACATTTCCCCTTGATAGGCCGTTCCTTGTCCTTGCCACCCAGAATCCCATAGAGCAGGAGGGGACATACCCTCTGCCCGAAGCACAGATAGATCGTTTTATGCTGAAGATCAGGGTTGACTACCCGACAGCCGTTGAGGAGAAGGAGATCATGAGCAGAAGCTATAACAATATTCCTGAAAAGGTGAATGGTGTGGCTGAGCCGTCTTCGTTTGACACGGCCAGGAAATTGATGTGGTCCATACATATGGAAGAGAAGATTACGGATTATATTATCAGTATTTCAAGGGCCACCAGATACCCTCAAGAATATGGTCTGGATTTAGGACCGATGATAAACTATGGTGTTTCACCAAGGGCATCTATATGGCTGGGGTATGCGGCGAGAGCCCATGCTTTTCTCTCGGGTCGCGGTTATGTAACACCGCAGGATGTAAAGTCCATGGCGCCTGATGTGCTGCGTCACCGTATTCTTCTGAGCTATGAGGCGGAGGCCGAAGGAAAGAGCAGTGACGACATTATCGCGATACTGCTCGAAAGGATTGAGGTCCCATAGGATGCTCTCAGAGGAACTGTTAAAAAAGATTCAGAGGTTTCATTTCAAGACGAAACGGCTTGCCAATGATCTTTTCGCAGGGCAATACGAAAGCGCTTACAAAGGCCGGGGAATGGAATTCTCCGAGGTCAGGGAATATCAACCTGGCGATGACGTTCGCAACATTGACTGGAATGTTTCGGCGCGATTCGGTCACCCGTTTGTGAAGATCTTTCATGAAGAGCGGGAATTGACTGTCATTCTTCTTCTCGACCTTTCGGGCTCGAACCTCTTTGGCAGCCGGGTGAAATTCAAGAGAGATCTGCTTGCCGAGGTGGCGGGCATGCTGTCATTTCTTGCTATCCGGACGAATGACAAGGTGGGGGCCATACTGTTCAGCTCTGAAGTGGAGAAATACATTCCGCCTAAAAAAGGCGCTCCGCATGTATGGCGGCTAATAAAGGAGGTATTAACCTTTGAACCGAAAGAATTGAATACCAGTCTTGTTTCCGCGTTTGATTATCTAAACCGGGTGGTTAAACGACACGCTATTGTCTTTCTTCTTTCAGACTGTATGGATAAGGGTTTTGACAGGTCATTCAGGCTGACCGCAAAAAAGCACGACCTTACGGTTATTCGTTTGTCTGATCCGGCGGAGGAAGAGCTGCCGGATGCGGGTTTTATGACGCTCAGGGATCCTGAGACAGAAGAAGTCGTGATAATAAACAGCAGTGACAGGAGAATAAGAGAGCGATGGCGTTATGTGAGAATTACTCAAAGGGAAAATCTTACAGATCTGACGATGAGATCCGGAGCGGATCTTGTGGAACTCTCAACCAACGGTCCTGTTATAGAACCGTTAACACGCCTCTTTGAGCGGAGAAGAAGGAGATTAAGGTAAAAGCAGAATGCCGGACTTCGCTCTGCATTCTCAACCTTCATCTGGAGGTTAAAAAGAAATTTGTGATAAACACTCATGGCCATTTGGGCCTCCACAATGCATGAAAATAGCAACCGATGGTCTCAGGGCCACGGTCTTTAGAGATAACGTTGAATTATATACCGACAATGTTAAACTTTATTTTCGCACTAAATTATATGGATTTTTTCTCTATAGAAAAAATCTATTCACAAAATAAAAAAACACAAAATATTATTAGCAGGCTGGCGGACAAAGTTTGACAGACTGCTAGTGTCCGGTCAGGAAACCATATATAAATGGCAATATACAGAGCAATCAGAATAAAATATCAGTCGAATATTTTTAGGAGCATCATGGACACATTCCTGCGGGCTCCCGGGCGCGCGGTCTTTCCTCTGATAACTATGCTGTTCCTGCTTGGATTTATCCTGATCCCCGCGCCGTGGGCGCAGCAACAGGAGCCTTTTCTTTCCGGTCACATTAACAGAGCCACTGCCAAAGTGGGTGAAATTGTAGAAATCACACTTACCTATATCCTTCCTGAGGGAGCGAAACCCCTCTCCCCCCCTGAGATAAAGGGTTTTGAAGAAATGACTGTTCTGGATGTCCTGGAAAAAAGAAATCAACTAATCGTTCGGCTGCTCGTGGACAGGCTGGGTTCATGGGTGACAGGTGATATTTCCCTGTCGTATAGAGAAAGTAATGGTGAGATTGCTGTCGTGGAAACGGCCCCTGTTTCATTGACAGTGCTTTCCAATCTCGGGGAAAAACCGGAAGAGGCTCAACTGAAGCCTATACGGGATATTATTCCGGCGAGGCCCCTATGGTTAAAATATGTTTTATGGGCATTCATCATGCTTGCAGTGGCGGGAGTCGCACTGTTTTTAATACGCTGTTTCATGCCAGGCAGGAAAGGCGTATTATACAAGAAAACAGATGACCCTCCCCATATTCGAGCGAGAAAAGAGATCGAGGAACTGGAAGGCCTTAAATTGTTTGAATCAGGGGAGGTAAAACAATTTTATTTCCGGTTTTCGGAGATAACAAGAGATTACCTGGAAGATCTCAGGCAGTTTCCCGCGGCGGAATATACCACGGAAGAGATCGCTATAGCGATAAGAGAGGAAAAGGACAGGCGGCTTGTTCCCATTCTTCGTGAGGCTGATCTGGCCAAATTTTCGGATTTGATACCATCTCCGGCAAAAAAGGAGGAGCAGGTCAAAGCGATCCTTTCATATATTTCCGAGACCGGGATCATGTTTGAAAATGGAGAAAAAGAAGGTATTTCCGGAGGAAGGGCTTCGTGATGTTCCGGTTTGCATATCCGATCCTTTTATTCCTTTTGATTATTGCGCTGGCGTGGTTTTTTTACACAATACGTAGAAAATCCGCGAGCATCACTTACTCTGCAGCGTCCATTCTTAAGGATATGTCCGGCGGCGGGAACAGGTTCATCCCGTTGATCCTTCCGGCGTTGAGGGCTCTTTGTATCGTGTTACTGGTATTTGCCGCGGCGAGGCCGCAATTGTACAATGTATCAAGAGAGATCCGTTCCCCGGGAGTTGACATCATGCTTTGCCTTGATACGTCAGGATCCATGCAGGCTCTGGATTTCAAACTGGATGACAGGCCTGTCAGCAGGCTTACGGCAGTGAAGAAGGTTGTAAGAGAATTCATACAAAAGAGGGAGATGGACAGGATTGGCATAGTCGTATTCGGGGAAGAGGCCTTTACACAGTCTCCGCTTACACTTGATAAAGGTCTTTTGCTGGGATTAGTGGAAAGGATGGAGATCGGAATGGCCGGAGACAGTACCGCCATCGGTTCGGCAATCGCCGTCAGCGGCAAAAGACTCAAGGACCTGGACGCAAAATCAAAGATAATTATACTGCTGACGGATGGCAGAAGCAACGCGGGGGACATAACGCCCGAGGAAGCGGCGGAAGCCGTGAGGGCCCTTGGCATAAGGATATACACGATCGGGGTTGGGGGGAAGGGTCCTGTTCCATTCAGGGTCAATACCCTGTTCGGTCCGCGGATAATAAATCAAAATGTTGATCTTGACGAAGCGACACTCGAGAAGATCGCGTCAACAGGAGAGGGTAAATATTTTCGGGCGGCTGACAGCGAGAGGCTTTCGGAGATCTATGACATTATCGACAGGGAAGAGAAGACCGAAGTCAGGGTCAGGGAATTTTTTCACTTTCAGGAACTTTATTATATATTTCTCATCCCCGCGGTTTTTCTGCTGGTATTGGAAATATTATTGAGAACAACCGTATTGAGGCTGATCCCATGACATTCAGGAATTTATGGGTTCTTAATCTTTTATGGTCGCTGCCTGCTATCGGTCTCTTACTCCTATACTATGGTAGAAGGAAGAGGAAGATCCTGGAGCGAATAGCAGATCCAGAGCTTCTTTTAAGAATCACCGGTGAAGAGAAACGGGGCAACAGATTTTTAAAGGGGCTTTTTCTCCTGACAAGCATTGCGTTGATGCTCTTCGCCCTGGCCGGTCCCAGATGGGGCAGTCATTACCAGGAAGTCAGCAGAAAAGGTGTTGACATCATGGTTCTTGTGGATGTTTCCCCCAGCATGAAGGTGGAAGACATAAAGCCCAATCGTTTTGAAAGGGCAAAGAGAGAGATAAGGGATTTTATTCGTGTTGTGCAGGGCGACCGCGTGGGGCTTGTAGCTTTCTCGGGAGCCGCGTTTGTTCAATGCCCGCTCACGCTGGACTATGGGGCTCTTGAGATGTTCATGGACTCACTTGAGCCGGGCCTGGTTCCGGCGCCGGGGACGGACCTTGGAGCGGCTTTAGAAACAGCGCTCTCTTCATTTGATTTCAGTTCGGAAACGGACAGGGTGATCCTTCTTATCACGGACGGAGAGGATAATGAAGGTAGAGGTGTCGAATCGGCGCGCATGGCCGGGAAAAAATCAGTGAAGGTCTTTATATTCGGTATGGGCGACCCATCAGGGGGACCGATTCCCTCTACGGACGGGAAAGGCGGCTTCAGGAAGGATGCGGATGGAAATCTGATTTTATCCCGGCTTGATGAAGAAGGCCTGAGGGAGATCGCATCGGAGACAGGAGGAGTCTATGTCCGTTCCGTTGCGGGAGATCTTGACCTGGACCGGCTTTATTTTGATGGAATCAGATCAAGGACAGAGGCGAAGGAACTCAAAAGCGGCAAACTTAAAGTCTATGAAGAACGATTCGCATTTTTCCTGGTTGCAGCTTTTTTCTTTCTGATTCTTGAGGGAGTTATTGTGGAGAGAGGAAAGGCGGATAATAAGGAGTCATCTCTGTCCGGTTAGGATATGGGAGTTATAATGCAATTTCCTAACCGGAAAATGTTGAATGGTCATTGGTTATATGCACAAATTCATTTTCACACTGACTTTAGTTTTGTTCATATTTTCAGATGCATCGGCAGCTGAAGATCCTGATGAGTTATACCGGCAGGGCAAGTTCATCGAAGCTGAGAAGATATACACGGAACTGGACATGGATCATCCCAAGGATGTGCGATACCGCTATAACAGGGGCTGCGCAGCGTTTCAAAACTCGGATTTTCAGGGTGCGATGGCGGCCTTTTCAAGCGTTTTGAGGAGGACCGAAGATAAAAAAGTAAGATTCAAGACCCTGTATAATCTTGGTAACACGGCATTTAAACTGGAGGATTTTGAATCAGCATCAGATTATTACAGGCAGGCTATAGGGCATGACCCGGATGATAAGGACGCGGCATACAACCTGGAGCTTTCTTTAAGGGAAATTGAAAAAATGAAGCAAAAGAAGGAGGAACAGGAAAAGCAGCAGAGGATGGAAGAAAACCGGACTGGAAAAGATGAAAAGGACACGCGTGAGGAAGAACGGTCCGGAAATACAGATAAGGAGGAGAAGGGTCGACAGGATGAATCTCAGGGACGAAAACAGCCGGAAGGAAAGAAAAAGGATAAAGACGAGGACCATGAAGACCTTTCAGGCGATCTGACCTCGCTGGAACGGATGGGGGACAAGGATGATGAACAGGCACAATCCGGGGTGTCACTTGACAGGAAGAAGGCCGAAGCCATGCTTGACAATATTAATGAGGACCGCTCGAAGTTTTTACGGTTTCAGATTCCGGAGGATAAGAGACAGGGCGTAATGTCCGGGAAGGACTGGTAAAGAGATAGCAGATATTAAGGTTGATAGACTGAAGGAGGAAGGCTTTTAGGTAAGAGTTATGCGTGAGCAGGAGTCATCTCTGATTGAACCAAAAATTATCGAAACAGAGAAGGTCTTGAATGGTCTTATTAAATCGTTAAGAAATGATTGAAATACTTCAGTCTTCAACCTTCAACCTTAACACCTTAGTCTTTACAGGGATATTCTGATAATAATGATAATTATACTTCGAAAAACCTATTTATCAATCTTAGCATTAATAAGCTTGCTGACCGTTCCGGGTCTTGCCGCTGATGTCTCGGTGATTCTGAAACTGGACCGCCATAAGGCGACATCCATGGATAGTGTTCGTATGGTTGTCGAGGTATCGGGCGTCCGTAATATAGACGGGCAGCCGGAGATTCAGGGCATTGGAGACTTTGAGGTTGTTCAGGGGGGAACGTCAAGCCGGGTTGAGATTATCAACGGAAAGATGAGCACAAGCATAGAATACAACTATACGCTTCAGCCCGTGAAAACCGGTGACTTCCTGATCGGACCGGCCCTTGTATGGATCAAGGGAGATGCCGTCAGGAGCAACACGGAAAAACTGCAAATAATTGAACCGCCCAAATCCGCGGGAGAATCCAGAGGACCTCTTTTTTTAAACGCGAGCCTTTCATCAAAAGAGGCCTATGTTGAAGAGCAGATCATTTACACACTTCGTCTTTATCGACAGGCGGATGTCTCTGACATCCATTTGCGGCTTCCCGAAGCCGATAATCTGATGTTCAGGCAAATGGGAAAACCCGTTGAATACCAGGGCGAATACAATGGCCATCCCTATCAGATCCTGGAAGTCCGTTACTTCCTTACAGCAAGCAAGGAAGGTGTTTATGGCATAAGACCGGCAAGGATGAACCTTCTTTTAATACAGGGCCGAAAAAAGTCGCCCTTTGGGATGTTTGATGACCCGTTTTTTTCATCTGTTAACGGCGAACCAAAAACCCTCGCCAGCGAGCCCCTGGAACTGAAAGTACTGCCTGTCCCTGAGGAAAACAGGCCTTCCGATTATTGTGGCCTGGTGGGAGATTTTGTATTTGACTCAAAGCTGGAACCCTCTGAGGTTAGGGCGGGAGAATCTTCCACGTTAACCGTAATTCTCAGGGGACGGGGGAATGTGAAGCTCATGCCGGATCTGCGGATGCCGGAAATTGAACATATCAAGGTGTATGCCGATCAGCCGGTCTTGAATGAAGAGATGGGCTCCGAAGGTTTTGAAGGTTCGAAGACTATGAAGTGGGCGCTGGTGCCTGAAAAAGAAGGGGAGTACACGATCCCGGGACTGTCGGTTAGTTTCTTTGACATTGAGGGGAAACGGTTTCGCAATATCAAGAGCAGTTCATTTAACTTAAAGGTGCTTCCGGGCGAAGAAGCTTCCCCTATTGTCAGTAAGGATTCTGTTAAGGATAAGGAACAGAACGCCACTAATAAAAAGGAGGTAAAAGAGCTGGCGCGGGATATCCTGCCGATACACGGCACAACAAAGGATTTTCACTCAGGCCGTGCTTTCAGATCCGCCGGGTTTTTATTCTGGATGCTACTTCTTGTTCCTGTTTTTCTTTATGGCACGGCTGTATTTTATTCCAAATTCAGCAGGATTTCAGGAGAAAGAAACAGGGCATTAAAGGCCAAAAAGGCGGCAGGACAACTGATACGGCATTCCAGAGGAAAAGGGATCACACAGAATGAGATGATTCAGGCCCTTCAGACATATATTAATGATCGTCTTGGCCTTGCTATCGGATCGCTTACGGCAGCAGACGTCTCTGAAATCATGAAAGAGAGGGACGTAAGCACCTCTACCACGGAAGAATGGAGAGAGATGGTGAAGAAATTTGAGGACGCGATATATACCGGTAAGGGAGATGAACGGTGTGAAATGCATCAGGAGATAAAGAAGCTGGTCAAGAAACTGGAAAAGGAGATACGTTGAGAGTCTTTTTATCTATTATCCTGGCATCGTTTCTATTCCTGCCCGCTCCGGTTTCCCCGGCACAGGGCAATGAGGGGGAGGAAAATTTTTTTCATGCGAATCGGTTATATAAGGACGGCCTTTTTAAAAGCGCGGCAGAAGGTTACGAAGCGCTGCTGGAGGAAGGACAAATAAGCGGGCATGTTTATTTCAATCTGGGGAATGCGTATTTTCGGCTGGGGGAGCTCGGGAGGGCGATTCTTAATTATGAACGTGCCCGGTTGCTGATTCCAAGGGATGCGGACCTTAATTTCAACCTGAATTACGCGAGGGACCAGGGCATTGATTCAATAGAAGAAGAGCAGGATTTTCTGCGCGCTGCTTTTTTTTGGATCCGTTCTTATAACCTTAAAGAGCTGTTCTATGGATTTGCCATCATTAATATCCTTTTTTTCGCCATTCTTATCATAAGGCTTTTTAATAAATCCGAATGGAGCTATTACGCCTCTATAATTTTTCTTATCTTCTGGTTGATCTCCGGGGTATCTTTCGGATTGAAGTACTATTGGATCAGCACGGATGAGAGGAGTGTCATCATTGAAAAAGAGGCGGACATACTCGCGGGACCTGACGAAAAAGATACGGTTCTGTTCAGGCTGCATGAAGGAACTATTGTGTATATTGATAGAGCAGAGGACACATGGCGCCTTGTCAGCCTGCCCGATGGAAAGAGGGGCTGGATTAACGGGGATGCGCTGGAAAGGATCATGAAATGGGAGATAAAATGATGGCGAAACAGGGGGACTATCCCAGGAAGAGGAGTTTCTATGAACCCTTTCCTGATTATACCGGGCCGCTCTACGAAATCCCTTCATCCACCCGTGAAAGGATGCGAGGGCGTCTGGCCTTTCTGTATGGCGAACGAATAGCTGACAGATATATGCCCGAGCTTGAACGTATTTTAAAGGTGCATTATGCCCACAAGCCACCTGAGATGCTTGAAAAAGAAAAGAATTATGACCCCAAAGAACGTTTCACCGATAAAGACATGATTCTCATAACATATGGTGATATCATTAAAGGGGATGGGGATACACCGCTTGCGGCTCTTCACAATTTTGTAAATAATTACAACCTGGGTGCCTTTAATACGATTCATCTCCTGCCTTTTTTCCCTTATTCATCCGACAGAGGTTTTGCTGTGGTGGATTTCAGGCGGGTGGACCCAAAGCTCGGTACATGGGCTGATATACTGGAAAAGAAGAAGCAATACGATCTGATGTTCGATGCAGTGCTCAACCATGTCTCTTCCATGAGCGAGATGTTCATGGAATTCAGGAACGGAAATCCACGGTATGTGGATTTCTTCATTGCTTTTAATTCCCCTGATGATCTGACGCAGGAGCAGAGAAAAAGGATATTTCGTCCCAGGACCTCCGATATCCTCACCAGATACGAGACCATCAACGGCCCCAAATGGGTATGGACCACGTTTTCAGAAGACCAGATCGACTTGAATTTTCGTAACCCCGCCCTCCTGATGCAGGTTTTGGAAAGTGTTCTGTTTTATATCAGGCACGGCGCGGATATTCTGAGGCTGGACGCCGTCACCTACCTGTGGGATGAGCCCGGGACCGAGGGCATCCACCTGCCCCAGACCCATGAGATCGTCAAGCTGGTTCGTGATGTGATCGACGCGGTCGGATCGGGTGTTGCTCTGGTTACAGAAACAAATGTGCCGCATCGGGATAATGTCGCATATTTCGGCAATGGATATGATGAGGCCCATATGGTCTACAATTTCGCATTGCCTCCTCTTGTTCTTCATGCCTTCTACAGAGAGGATGCGAGTTATCTCTCAAGGTGGGCAGAAGAGATCGAGTCTCCTTCAAATCTCGGCACCTTCCTCAATATCCTGGACACCCATGACGGTATCGGGCTTATGGGGGCGAAGGACATCCTGCCCGGCAATGAGATTGATTTCATCATACAAACAGCCAAGGAACGCGGAGGCTATATCTCTTACAAAACGAGCGAAGACTGTACCGAGGAGCCCTATGAGATCAACACCACATGGTGGAGTGCTGTCAACGATGAGAATGCCGACGATGACCTTACATTGCAGGTGAGGCGATACCTTGCATCACGAAGTGTATCTCTGGTTTTAAAGGGCGTGCCGGGCATTTATGTTCACGGGGCAATCGGGACCGCCAATGATCATGAGAGAGTAAGGCAGACCGGGATCAAACGGGATGTGAACCGGGGTGTCATAGATGCTTATTCTATGGAAGAAAATTTAAGAAATCCGGACTCAAAAATATCGCTCCTGCGGAATTACGGCGGCAGGATGAACCTCATTCGTACCCAGAATCGCGCCTTTCATCCACGCGGCAGGCAAAAAGTCTTTAAGCTGTCACCTCATGCCTTTGTGGTCCTGCGTGCATCGCCGGAAGGAGATGAGCATATTCTCACCATGACAAACGTAACCGGCAGGGAAATACAACTGGATATCATCCTTCAGGAGGTTGGTATCCATGAGAGAATATGGCTGGATCTTATAGGCGAAAGATATCTGGATGCAGAGGGTGGCAGATTGCGGGTGACATTGAGTGCTTATGATGTCGCATGGCTGAAACCCGTCAAAGAGATCGAAGGAAAGGGATGGTTGTAATCCAGTCTCCGGTTCTTATCCAATGAAGGCCGATCAGAAGGAGGTATGTCAGACTTATCGAAGATTCTCAGGCTGTCTGATATTCTGAGATTCCGATAAGCTATCTCAATTTGATCTGGTGAAAAAGCTATTTCCAAGAAAGGTCTTTTTTTCAGTCCCCCAACCTTCTCAAGTACAAAAAAATCTTGTTTTAGAAAAATCATACTCCCCTTGTCCTATCCTTATGAGTTTTAGACTTTGAGCCTCAATGAATTCAAGCAACAGAGATGCGTTCAATAAAATAGTGAAACGATTTTATGTTGACTTTCAAGGGCGTATTTATTAATAAAAAATTGGATAAAATAATGTATTACAATCCAGATCAATCTAATATAAATTAATATTAATCACCTTAAGAGGGGGTGAAAATGGGTAAAAGCAATGAAAACCCTGTTTCTCATATTGAGAGCAGGGTTTTATGCGTTATGCCCTAATACCAAAAAAATATTCATCGAACTAAGCATGTATAGTACCCAGCAAAGTTAAATAGATTCCCGGTTCTAAAAACAATATACTTGGAGAACCTCAAATAATCATTTTACATATAATTCTTCAATGAATGAGTTATTCATAATATTGTGGATTTTCCCTTGAGGTATGATGTGAACGAAATCAACAAAAAAGAACTCAGCGAAACTGATATTTGTGATTTGTTCATAACTCCCGCCATAAAA